>NZ_JBPCUJ010000056.1:0-10543 GCF_051011215.1 Lutimonas sp. | reverse complement strand
ATTTATAAACTGTTTGTTGATTAAAACAAAATTATATGAAAGTAAAAACTATACTCGTATCACAACCTGCACCCAAGGCAGCACAATCACCTTATTTCGATTTAATGAATAAACAGAAAGTGAAAATTGACTTTCGCTCGTTTATCCATGTTGAAGGTGAAACTTCAAGAGAAGTTAGAAATCAAAAGATTGATTTTTTAAGTTTTTCGGCAGTTATTTTTACAAGTAGAAATGCAGTAGATCATTATTTCCGTCTCGCTGATGAGATGAGAGTAGTGATACCAGACGATATGAAATATTTTTGTCTGTCGGAAGCAGTTGCCTATTATTTGCAAAAATACGTGGTCTACAGAAAGCGTAAGATCTATGTGGGAACAAGAACATTTGATGATTTAATGCCTTTAATTAAAAAGCATAAAGCAGAAAAATTTCTTTTACCTAGCTCTGACAAAGTAAAGCAAACGATGATCGACAAGATGAATAGTTTGAAAGTAGAGTGGAAGAGAGCTATTTTGTTCAAGACAGTTATCAGTGATCTTTCTGATCTTGAAAATGTTTTTTATGATGTGCTTGTATTCTTTAGCCCTAGCGGAATTAAGTCTTTATTTGAAAACTTCCCAAGTTTTAAGCAAAATAACACCAGAATTGCTGTATTTGGAAATTCAACGGTAAAAGCCGCTGAAGAAGCAGGTTTAAAAATTGACATTGCTGCTCCATCTAAAGAGACACCATCCATGACGATGGCTTTGGAAAAATATATTAAAGAAGCAAACAAATAGTTTGGTTCTTATCTAAAAAAAAAGCGATTTATTCATGAATAAATCGCTTTTTTTATTGTCTAAGATGCTATTAATTCTCCTTAATTACAGCAATAATTTTAGCCTCCAATTCCTCTGCAAGCTCTGGATTATCACCAATTAAAGATTTTACAGCGTCTCTACCTTGTCCTAATTTGGTATCTCCGTAACTAAACCAGGATCCACTCTTTTTAATGATTTCATATTCTACACCTAGGTCTAGAATTTCACCTACTTTAGAAACTCCATAGCCATACATAATATCAAATTCCGTCATTTGAAAAGGAGGAGCAACTTTATTTTTTACAACTTTAACCTTGGCTCTGTTACCCAGCACCTTATCTCCATCCTTGATCTGAGTTCTTCTTCTGATATCTAACCTAACTGAGGCATAAAACTTCAAGGCATTTCCACCTGTTGTAGTCTCTGGGTTACCGAACATAACACCTATCTTTTCTCTCAATTGATTGATAAAAATAACGGTACAGTTCGTTTTATTGATGGTGGCAGTAAGCTTTCTTAATGCCTGAGACATCAATCGGGCATGAAGTCCCATTTTTGAGTCACCCATTTCTCCTTCAATTTCACTTTTAGGAGTCAAGGCTGCTACTGAATCAATTACAACAATATCAACAGCTCCAGAGCTAATCAAATTATCAGCAATTTCTAGGGCTTGCTCTCCATAGTCAGGTTGTGATATGATCAGGTTATCTATATCTACTCCTAAATTATCAGCATAAAAACGATCAAAAGCATGCTCCGCATCAATAAATGCCGCAATGCCTCCTGCTTTTTGAGCCTCTGCCATTGCATGAATGGCCAGTGTGGTTTTACCTGAAGATTCAGGGCCGAAAATTTCAATAACTCTTCCTCGAGGGTATCCACCTACTCCTAAGGCCAAATCCAACCCTAAAGATCCGGATGGAATAACATCTATATCTTCATGGGCTACATCTCCCATTTTCATTACAGACCCTTTTCCATACGTCTTGTCTAGTTTATCAAGTGTGAGTTGAAGCGCTTTAAGTTTTGCTGCTTTTTCTTTGTCTTCTGCCATAATCGATCGTAAATTTTATCTTTTTTCCTAATAATTGAACGGTAGCTAAAATAGGAAAATTTATGGGTAACTATTCCTTAAATAAGCAAGATTGTTATTAACAA
Organism: Lutimonas sp.; assembly: GCF_051011215.1. NCBI lineage: Bacteria > Pseudomonadati > Bacteroidota > Flavobacteriia > Flavobacteriales > Flavobacteriaceae > Lutimonas > Lutimonas sp. The sequence continues at coordinate 8,585 of NZ_JBPCUJ010000056.1, read as the reverse complement.
AAAATGGGTAAAAAATGTAGGAATAATTCCTTATTTAATTATTGACCAAATACTTCAAAAGTCAACGAAAAAGGGGAAAAAAATCAACTATTCGATATGTTTATACTAAAAAACAGCTAAATATGACCAAAAAATGATCTTGATTAAAAACCACGATTCACTCCTCAGGAGAACACATTGAAATTTTTAAATCCATAAAAATATAATGATATCAGATGCATTATCAATTTATTTTTAGACCCATAAAAACATTTTTTGATCATGATTTCTTCTTAGAGCGAAATTTAGAATGTTCCTTTTTGTCATAATTGATATCTTTGTGTATCGTAAAACAAATAAATATCATGAATAAAAATTACTTAATTACAATTATTATGATTCTTGGTCTAAGTATCACTATGAATGCTCAAAAGATCATTCATGATGCTGAACAGGATATTCTCCAAGAACAATATGGAGATCAATGGGCAAGTCAGGACAAGGAAATTGACAAAAAACTAAAGGAGCTTGAAAAGAAATTCGGTAAAAAACCGAATATCATTCATATTATGTGGGATGATAACAGTTTTGGTGAAGTTGGTATCAAGGCCTTCAATAAGATCCGAGGTTTTGATACGCCTCGTTTAAATAAAATGGGGGAGGACGGTATTGTTTTCACCAGAATGTATACTGAACCATCTTGTACTCCCACACGTGCGGCAGCTTTAACAGGCCGTTTAGCCGCAAGAAGTGGAATGCATACAGTTTCTTTTCCTCCTGAAGGAGCGGGTTTACCTGCGGAAGAAGTAACCATTGCTGAGATACTTTCTGAAGCCGGTTATAGTACTGCCTTTTTTGCAAAAGCACATCAAGGTGATATCGAAGAAAGCTATATGCATAATCAAGGGTTTGATGAAGCACAGTTTTCTTTGTATAATCAATTTCCTCCAATGTTCTGGCATGCAGAAGGAGAAGCCGTTGGATTGACCAAAGGGTTTATTAGAGAAACCACAGAGAAGAACTATATCGTTGATCAAACATGGCGTCCATATGGTTACATTATGGATGTTGAAGGAAAAAAAGGAGAAAAAGCAAGAGAAACCCTTCCACCAACTCTCGAAAACTACCGGGAAATTTCTAAACAACACCAGGAAAAAGCTTTGGATTTTATCAAAAGAAAAGCAAATGACGACAAACCTTTTTATTTGGCTTATTGGCCAAATGTATATGACCTGATTCCTCAAGGACAGGAAATAACCACTTCCAATAGTTCCATGTTTGCGCAAAATATAGAAAGGCTTGATATGTATATCGGACAGATTCTCGACGAATTAAAAGCACAGGGAATTTCTGAAAACACATTGGTTGTAGCTATGGCAGACAACGGTCCAATGGTTGAAGTACCAGCCGCGATGTATCAAGTTGTCTTTAACGGAGGTAAAGGTGATTACCGCGAAGGTGGAATTCGGGTTGCTGCCTTTGCTCAATGGGATGGAGTTATTGACGCAGGAACCTATGTAGGTGATATGATCACTGTTCACGATCTGTTTACCACTTTTGCAAAAATAGGAGGTGGTATGAAATACATCCCTACAGACAGAATAATTGACGGAATTGACCAAACAGCAGTTTTCCTTTATGGCGATGGTCAATCCAGAAGGGACTATTATCATGTATATACCGGATTGTCACATGCAGCAACAATCAAACAACAATACAAACGTGTTTGGGTGGGTGGCAGACCTGGTTTGGTAAAAAATGATTTCTTTGATTTATACCAGGACCCGAGAGAAATGCGCGGCATGATGGCTCAGTTTTTATGGGCTTGGGGACCATTTGATATGATGAAAAAACGTCATGATGCCATGAATAAGAAGTATCCTTTTTATTCTCGACATGGTGTTCCATTTGAAGGAATCGAAAATTTACGTCCTGAGAGTAAAATATATCAAGAAACAGTAAAAAGAACCATGGAAACGGGACAATAAGTTCCTTAATATTCTAAATAAAAAAAGGGTTTTAATAAACCCTTTTTTTATTCCTGTTTCAACATATACATATGGGGAATTCCATCTTCCATATAAAACTCATCAGTTGAAACAAAACCCAACGATTCATAGAATTTTCTCAAGTACCGCTGTGCACCAATCCTGATGGTATCCGTATGATATAAATGCTTTATTTGTTCAATAGACCTTGTCATCAGTTCATTTCCCAATCCATCTTTTCTGAAATCCTTATGAACAACAACTCTTCCTATGGAAGCTTCTTTAAAATATTGATCCGGGCCAAATAACCTGGTATAAGCTACCGTCTGTCCTTTATCTGTTGTAGCAAACAAGTGATAAGCGATTTCATCTTTCCCATCTAAATCTAAATAAGGACAATCCTGTTCTACTACAAAAATATCGAGGCGTAATTGAATGATATCATGAAACTCAGATACACTTAATTCATTAAAACTTTTAATCGTCCAGTTCATATATTTTCAAAATTAATCCTGAATTATAAAATCTTTATGATCATCTCTCTCAAACTCAGGTTGTAAATTTGAATGATTGATATGAAATTTATCGAACAATAGCTGCTCAACCCTTGCACATATTTGATCAAATTCTGAAAGCATTATGTCTTTATTAAATTCTATATGTGCCTCAAAATGAATATCATGGTCGTTTAATTGCCAGATATGAACATGATGAATATTTTTAATTTCAGGAACAGAAATAATTTCATTTTGAATCATTTCAATCTCAAGATCTTTAGGAGCAAACAACATCAATATTTTTAAAGAATCAACAAAAATACTCCAACTCATAAATAATAGGTAAATAGAAATAATGATGGTTAAAATGGCATCTAACCAGAAGATCTGATAATACTTCATTAGTAATCCTCCTGCTAAAACTGCTACTGATGTCAACATATCTGTAATCAAATGAAGATAAGCCGACTTCATATTCAAATTATGATTGGCATCTTTTTTTAACAATAAGACACTTAATCCATTGGCAAGAATTGCAATAAATGCCAGCCAAATTACCAGATTACTTTCTATTTCACGTGGATCACTTAACCTTTTAATAGCTTCAATTGCAAGAAATACAGCAATTACAATTAAAGTAGATGAATTAATAAAGGCAGCTATGATTTCTGCTCTTTTATAACCAAAAGTTTGATGAAGTGTTTGCTTCTTTTTATTACTGAGAATATTTGCCGCATAACTTATAATCAATGAAATTACATCTGACAAATTATGAACGGCATCTGAAATTAAAGCAAGACTGCCTGAAATTACCCCACCTACAATTTGAGAAGCAGTAATGATTATATTTAAAATAATGGAAAAAAGCAGTCTGTTTCCAGACAATTGGCCATGATTATGTGAATGATGATGACCCATATTATATGTTTATCTGTCGGTCGGAATTTTATCAATTCTGTTTTGATGTCTTCCTCCTTCAAATTCAGTGTTTAAAAAAGTTTTTACAAATTGTAACGCATCTTCTTTAGAAACAAAACGAGCTGGAATACTCAATATATTTGCATCATTATGTTGTCTGGCAAGGGCCACCAACTCATCATTCCAACAAAGCGCAGCACGAATCTTTTGGTGATGATTTGCCGTCATCGCAGCTCCATTACCACTTCCGCAAATAATAATCCCTAAATCAGCATTTCCTGATGCAACAGACTCAGCAACAGGATGTATGGTATCAGGATAATCCATACTTTGGTTATCATTTGTACCAAAATTTTCAACCTCAATCCCGTTTTGTTTTAAATAATCCACAATTTCAAATTTATAATCTGTTCCTGCGTGATCATTTCCTATAGCTAATTTCATACGTGTATTTTTAAGCAAAATTAAACTTATTAAAGTAATAAACATAAAAATTATGCATTGTTAATTAATGTTTACATTTTACTGACCTGTAGGTATTTATAATTTTAATAAATTGTTAATTAAATAGTATATAATTCTTATAATTATTTTTTGATGATTCATCTTATTTATCTATTGCCTAAAACAAATTGAACAAACAAATTTAATTGTAAGATTTTCACTTCAATTTATTAACAGTAATTAACATCATTATAAGCATTATTATTATTTTATTTTTCAGTTTATTTTAGTGAATTAGTTATTTTAAAAATGTGTATAACTTCAAAATTAAATTGATTTCTAACACTTTAGTTTTTTATAAGATGTTAATAGTTTTTTAAAACTGATATATCATAATTATATCTCCACTTTTTATTGGATGTATTAACATACTATAATAAACATCATTTGTTTTTTTAAAATTTAAATAAAAGCTATTTATAATATTATAGTTGTTAATAAGAAGAAAAAAAAGATTAAAGATTTTCGGAAGCGAGTTGAAAATCTAAAGCTGTTATTTGAGTCGTTTGAGAACATTCTACTTTTTCAAAAGTATAATCGATACTTTTCTTTGCAGCAAAAATGCTTAAGGCAAAGATTAAAATACAGAGAATGATAATTTTAACAACTGGTTTCATATACTCTATAGACGAGATAAATTCGAATATGTTACAAAAATGTTAAATTTCTTAAAAAATTTATGATACGATAAATTGAATTGCATTTGGAATAAGCTGTATATGAAGGTTTCCGGAGCCAATTAGTTCACCATCAGCTTGAATAAAAGAAGAAGTATTTTTTTCTATATCTATATTTTTTTCAATAAAACATTGAGATTCTTTCAATGTATGGATACCACCAAAATATAATTTTAGTATATTTTTAAGTACAGTACGTCTTTTAATCTTGGAAATATAGGTAATATCGAAAAAGCCGGTTTGATGATTTTTAAAATGGGTTAATTGCATCCCTGATCCTGAGTATTTACACAAACCTACACTGAGAAGAAATAGTTCAGCATCATAGATTTTATCTGATGTTTGTACGATTAATGTAGAAGGTTTAAAATATTTTAAGCCTACAACTGCTGCGATAATATAACTTAGAGATCCCCACTTTTCATACTTATTTATGTTCTTTACAACATAAGCATCAAAACCGATACCTGCAGTATTCGCGAAAAAAACAACATTTTTAGGAGTTGCTAAAGAAATTCTTCCAATATCCTGATGTTTGCATTTATTATTCACAATTGTTTGAATTGCCTTTGTAGGATTTGAAGAAATACCATAGGTTTTTATCCAGTCATTGCCCGTTCCGGATGGGATCACGGCAATAGTTATTTTATTTGTGTGAACAAGGTCTTGTTTCATAACCCCGTTCACCATGTAATGGAGGGTACCATCTCCTCCGATACAAATAAATTTTCGGTACCCTTTTTTAATTGCTTTTTGTACTAAAAGCTCTTCATGATGCGCGTATTTGGTACTGATGAAATTGTATTTTAAATGAGAATTAGTTAGAAGTCTCTTTATAGAATCAATACGCTTTTTATGGTTGCCTGATCCTGAAGCAGGATTAAAAATAGTGTACCAAATGTCTGTCATTTTTGATTGATTCGATTCATGCAAATTACGATTTGTTTTTAATTCAAGATTTTAGAATTGATTGAGATTATAATACGTACTTTTAAAAATTAGAAATTAAGAATGAATGTCAAGAAAGAAAAATAGAATTTACAAGAAGAAGGGAAATGTTATTAAGGATTTGAGTAAAAGGATTTTACAGGTTTTTAATAAGAATTCAAATAAATTACTTAATTATAAGCAGGTTGCAGCCAAACTGGATATATCTGATGCTCATGGCAGAAATCAAATAATTCAAAAATTACAAGATTTAAAAGCCCAGGAAAGGATAGAGGAAATAGAAAGAGGAAAGTTTGTTTTGGTACCTCAAAGTCACTATCATCAAGGTGTTGTTGAAGTAACGTCCAGAGGAAATGCCTATGTAATCTGTGAAGACCTGGAACATGATATTTATATACCGTCGAGAAACCTGAATCATGCCTTGAATAATGATCTGGTAAAGGTCTATGTGTATAAGAGAAAAAAGAATAAAAAACAAGAAGGTGATATTGTCGAAATATTAGAAAGATCTAAAACAGAATTTGTAGGTGTGCTGCAAAAAAGTAAATCATTTGGATTTGTGGTGCCTGATGATCCTAAAATGTATGCAGATATTTTTGTATCTCCTGAACATTTGAATGAAGCAGAAGATGGTGACAAAGTTTTGGCGAAAATTACAGATTGGCCCAACAATTCGAAGAATCCTTTTGGTAACATCATACAGGTTTTGGGTAAGCCTGGTGATCATGATACAGAGATACATTCCATTCTGCTTGAATATGGATTACCATATACTTTTCCTGAAGAAGTGGAAGCCTACGCTTCGAAAATTCCGATAGAAATTACTGAAGAAGAGATTGCAAAAAGAAGGGATATGAGAAAGGATCTGACTTTTACAATTGATCCTAAAGATGCAAAAGATTTTGACGATGCTTTATCTTTTATGGTTTTAGAAGATGGAACCTTTGAAATTGGTGTTCATATTGCGGATGTTTCGCATTATGTAAAGGAAAAGACCGTCCTTGAGGATGAGGCTTATGAAAGAGCAACCTCCGTATATCTTGTTGATAGAGTAGTACCTATGTTGCCTGAAATATTATCTAATAATGTTTGTTCATTAAGACCTAATGAAGAAAAACTTACTTTTTCCGTGGTCTTTAAAATGAATGAAAAAGGGCATGTTTTAGATTCATGGTTTGGAAGAACTGTTATTTACTCTGACAAGAGATTTGCCTATGAGGATGCGCAGGAAATAATTGAAGGAAAAGAAGCGGATGTAGATGAACCAATTAAAGAAGCTATTCTAACCTTAGATACTTTAGCAAAGAAAATAAGAAAACAAAGAATGTCCCAGGGGGCTATTTCTTTTGATAAAACGGAAGTGAGATTTAGTCTGGATGAAAATGCAAATCCAATTGGAGTTTTTGTAAAAGAATCTAAAGATGCCAATAAATTAATTGAGGAATTTATGCTACTGGCTAATAGGAAAGTAGCTGAGTTTATAGGAAAGAAAAAGAAAACATTTGTTTATAGAGTTCACGATGAACCGAATATTGATAAATTAGCCTTATTACAAGGAATCATTTCAAAATTTGGCTATAGAATTGATACCAAATCAAGAGAAGCTACTTCTGATTCTTTAAATCAGTTATTAGCGGATGTGCATGGAAAGGCTGAATCGAATATGATCGAAACATTAACGATCAGATCGATGAGTAAAGCGGTGTATACCACCGAAAATATTGGTCATTATGGATTGGCTTTTGACTATTATACACATTTTACTTCACCAATTCGAAGATACCCGGATGTTATGGCACACCGTTTGCTACAGCATTATTTAGATGGAGGTCAGTCTGTAAAGGCTGATAAATATGAAGAACAATGCAAACATTCTTCAGAAAGAGAATTTATGGCGAGTAAAGCCGAGCGTGATTCTATCAAATATATGCAGGTGAAGTATATGCAAGACCATCAGGATCAGGAATTTGAAGGAGTAATTTCGGGAGTGACTGAATGGGGAATTTACGTGGAAATTATTGAAAATAAGTGCGAGGGAATGGTGAGGATAAAAGATATAAGAAGCGATTATTTTATTTTTGATGAAAAACAATATGCCTTGATTGGACAGGCCGATAAAAGAATGTACCAGCTGGGTGATCAGGTTACTGTTACTGTAAAAAATACCGATTTGGAAAGAAAGCATCTTGATTTTAACTTGGTGGAAGAATAAATGTGTAACAATCTCGATCTAAGTTTGTCTAATACTTAGAATTTATAAAGAAATTAAATAGTGTTTAAATTAAAATAGAAGGAAATGAAAAGAGTATTATTTGCCCTGTTGTTAGTGACTAGTTTTGGTTTTGCTCAAGAAAAGGTTACTATGAATCTGGGAGATTTTCACAGTTTGAAAACCTATAGAGGCTTGCAGGTAGAATTAATTAAGAGTGACGAGGCTAAGGTAATTATCGATGGTAACAGATCTTCTGAAGTAACTGTAAAAAACAGTAATGGTATCTTGAGAATTTCAATGAGTATCACCCATACATTTTCGGCAGATGATGTGATGGTGTATTTGTATTTTAAAGATGAAATTCAGTTGATTGATGCTAATGAAGGGTCGCATATTTATTCTGATGAAGTGTTTAAGCAAACTAAAATTACGCTAAAAGCTCAAGAGGCAGGTCATATAAAATTAGAATTAGATACCGATGATTTAGAGGTATCTTCGGTTACCGGTGGTGAAGTAAAAGTAGAGGGAACATCAAAAAACCAAAAAGTAAAGACCAATACCGGTGGAATGTATAAAGGAGCCAGATTAGATTCTGAAACGGCAGATGTTTCTGCAAATACAGGTGGATTGGCAGATGTAAAGGCAACAAAATTAATTGATGCAAGCGCCAGTACTGGAGGAATAGTAAGTATTAAAGGGGAGCCGGAAGAATTGAAGAAAAGTGAGTCACTTGGTGGATATGTGCGACAATAGTTTATAAATAAGAATTTAATTATTAACTTTGTGGACTAAATGATAAAATAATGATGTTACAGACGATTTTTTTAGGTTTTGTTGGTCCATGGCAATGGATTATCATCGG
>NZ_JBPCUJ010000055.1:0-23309 GCF_051011215.1 Lutimonas sp. | reverse complement strand
CGAAAGGACTCGAACCTTCACACCGTGAGGCACTAGATCCTAAGTCTAGCGTGTCTACCAATTTCACCACGCCCGCAAAATTTAGGATTGCAAATATAATCATTTTTACAAATTAGCAAACAAAGTTTGACAAATTTGTTCTTGTTTTTAATAGGAATCCTTTATCCAATTATATGGCTTCCTTTTTACCCACATTCCTCTTGTAAAATCAGGGAAACTTTGAGGTTCACCATTATTCTCAATAGACAACTCAGACAAGGGGGTTATGGCACTCCAGGCTGCTGCATCATATGCATCCATTGGCGGAGCGATTTGTTGTTTCACCGATTCCACAAAAGAATGAATCACGAAAAAATCCATACCTCCATGCCCGGCTCCGGTTGCATGCTCTCCATATTTAATCCAAAGCGGATGATCGTATTTTTTCAACCACGGGTCTGCATCATCCCATTTATGAGGTTCAGAAACTCCTTCTACATAAATTCTATTTCCATCCACTTCCCACAGGCCTTTGGTCCCTTGAACCCGAAACCCCAATGAATAAGGTCTTGGCAAACTAGTATCATGAGTCACGATTATTGTTTCTCCGTTCGAAGTTCGGATCGTGCTCGTAATAACATCACCCATTTTAAAATTTAATTTTGAATTTGGATGATCTTCCCCTCCGTTTTCTACAATATAATTATGTAAACCCCTGCTTTTGGTAGCATGAGAAGTCAAAGATTCAAATCTGTTACCACGATTAATATCAGTCATAGCAGCAATTGGCCCTACCCCATGTGTTGGATACACATCGGCATTCCGCAGCAAGGAGTGCTGTGTTCTCCATTTAGATTCAGAAATCCCTTTGTCTCCGAATTCCACTCCTTTCCCATAGGCCGTTTTCCCATCATTCAATACTACAAAACGAAGGTCATGCTGATACCCGCATCTAAAATGCATGGTCTCACCAAAAACGTTTTGCTTTACCATATTCAACACAGCCATCACATCTCTGCGATAGTTTACATTCTCCAATATCATTAGATGGGTTCCCGTCTGTTCATGAATATTCACTAAATCCCAACATTCTTCCAATGTATTGGCCGCAGAAACTTCCAGCCCGGTATACTTCCCTGCAAGCATAGCATCTTTTGCCATGCGGGTATGCCATAGCCAAGGTGTTGAAATGATAACTGCATCCAGCTCCTTCAGCTCCAGCAAATTCTTGTAATCATGTTCATCTTTTCCATAAACCAACGGTTTTCCACCTCCGGCTTTATCTATTAAATCAAGACTAATGTCGATTCGATTCTGATCAATATCACATATCGCACCTACAGAAACATCATCTCTTAACAGTAAATTATTGAGATGGTTCGTTCCTCTTAGACCAACTCCAATCAACCCTATGTTCACGGTTGAATTTCGCAGCGGACCTGCGAACATAAAACTTGGGACAATACTAAGTCCGGCACTTGCTACAACAGCATTCTTAACAAAGGTCCTTCTTGATTTCATTATTGAGTTTTGTTTTGAAAAATAATCTTTTTTTAAATCTAATAGACCTTAAAAATAGGTCTTTTCTTTTGTCTATATTTGTTTCACAAAAAAAATATACAATAATCTATGGCTTCGATAAATTCCTATGTTCACGAAAATAAACAACGCTTTATTGATGAATTAATCAGCTTGTTAAAAATACCATCTATAAGTGCTGACAAAGCATACAAAAAAGATGTTTTAAAAACAGCAGATGCCATAAAAGACGCCTTGAAACAAGCCGGTTGCAACAGCGTTGAAATATGTGAAACTCCCGGTTATCCGATCGTTTTTGGTGAACATATCATTGATGAACATTTACCTACTGTTTTGGTTTATGGACATTATGACGTTCAGCCTGCCGATCCGATTGAACTTTGGGATTCTCCTCCTTTTGAACCCATTGTAAAAAAAACAGAGACTCATCCTGAAGGGGCTATTTATGCACGAGGAGCCTGTGACGACAAAGGACAAATGTACATGCACATCAAGGCTTTTGAAGTCATGATGGAACTGGACATTCTTCCTTGCAATATTAAGTTTATGATCGAAGGTGAAGAGGAGATCGGTTCCCCCAGCCTTGAATGGTTTGTCCAACGATATCAGGAAAAACTAAGCAATGATGTGATTTTAATTTCGGATACAGGCATGATCAGTAATTCTCAACCATCTATTACCACTGGATTGAGAGGACTTAGTTATGTAGAGGTTGAAGTAACCGGGCCGAACAGAGATTTACATTCAGGACTTTATGGAGGCGCTGTGGCCAACCCAATCAATATTTTAACAAAAATGATTGCCTCTTTACATGATGAAAACAACCACATAACCATCCCTGGCTTCTATGATAAAGTCATTGAAGCGAGTGATGAAGAGAGACAAGAGATGGCAAAAGCTCCCTTTTCGCTGGATGCGTACAAAAGCGCTTTGAACATTGAAGATGTATATGGTGAAAAAGGATTCAGCACAAACGAGAGAAACAGCATCAGACCAACCCTTGATGTCAATGGTATTTGGGGTGGCTACATAGGTGAAGGCGCAAAAACTGTTATTGCCAGTAAGGCCTATGCCAAAATTTCCATGCGATTGGTTCCAGATCAGGACCCTGATGAAATTACCGAATTGTTTGTTAATCATTTTGAGAAAATTGCTCCGAATGTGGTAAGCGTAAAAGTGAGTCCGCATCATGGGGGCCATCCCTATGTAACACCTATAGACAATATTGGCTATAAAGCAGCCAACAAGGCCTATTCAGAAACATTTGGTGTTTCAGCAATTCCTCAAAGATCTGGTGGAAGTATTCCCATCGTCGCCCTTTTCGAAAAGGAACTAAAAAGTAAAACCATTCTAATGGGCTTTGGTCTTGACAGTGACGCCATACATTCTCCCAATGAGCATTATGGAATTTTCAACTATTTGAAAGGGATAGAAACAATTCCATTATTTCACAAATATTTTACGGAAATGTCGAGTTAATTATGGTAGTATCTGATTCTCACACATTTATTTTTGTCCATATTCGGAAGGCGGCAGGAGGTAGTATTCGAGATTCCTTATTACCTCTTAGTATAACCCCTGCCAACGATATTTCATCTAAGATTAAAAGTAGAATTCTCAATATTGAAAGGAATTATCAAAAATTTTCTTTCAGACATCACAGTCCTATAGTCGATGCAATAAAATTAATGCCTAAAGAATTATTTGACAGTTACTTTAAATTTGCTTTTGTCAGAAATCCCTATACCAGATTAATTTCTGAATATGAATTTATAAGAAGGAGACCTGATCATGGAAGGCATCGAAAAGTAATAAAAATGAGCTTTGATCAGTATATAAGGTTTCAATCGAAGAGATTCGATGCCCATCAGGTAAATATGCTTACGGATGCGCAGGGGAATTTGCAAATGGATTTTATCGGTCGATTCGAAAATCTACATCAAGATTGGGCATTAATTTGCGATAGACTAGCGCTAAAAAATGCTGAATTAAGTCATCGAAAAAAAGCAGTTAAAGTAAATCTTATCGATTATTACAACAAGGAAAACATTAAACTAGTAGCACGCCTTTGGAAAGCTGACCTAGAAGCATTCGAATATGAATATCCTGATTAGTCATTTTATTATCCCTGATACTAACCTATTTTCTTTACATATTTGGTAATGATCACAATCTGTGTCGGGCCAACTTTCCCTTCAATATATTCAGCATTGTCTCGATCTAGTGAAATTCTCCTGACTGCAGTTCCCTGCTTGGCAACCATGCTCGAGCCTTTTACTTTTAGATCTTTGATCAATACGACAGAATCTCCGGCATTTAACACCACACCGTTTACATCTCGATGCACGATTTCATTTTCAGGCTCTTTATCTTCTCCAGTAGCCTTGGCCCAGGCCAAATTATCCTCATCCAAGTACATCATATCCAATAAATCCTGAGGCCATCCCTCTCCTTTTAATCGATTTAGCATTCTCCATGCCACCACTTGTACAGCCGGAACTTCACTCCACATACTATCATTCAGACACCTCCAATGATTCAGCTCTACCTGATCGGGGTTTTCTATTTGATCAGAACAGGTCTGACAAATCAATATACTATCAGTGTCATCTCCATTTGAAGTTGGAGGTACCTGATAGATGTCTAAATCTTCTTTAGAACCACACAATTCACAGGTGGCCTCGCTTCGCTCCTGTAATTTCATTAATACACTCATAAGAAAACTGATTTTGCCATCCTTTTTAAAGGAGCTAAAAGTACTCCAATGAAAAACTTTAACAAAACTTTATCATAACAAAAGCAATAAGCAGGCAACATATAGGAGAATTAATACGTTGTTTTTAACTAAACCCTCCTCATCATGATAAAAGAATTTTTTTGGATGTGCTCCGGCGCAGACACCGACCTTCTCAATGAAAGTCCAAAATCAGAACAGATCAAATATGCTGGAATAGGTGGTACTGTGTTTTTTACAGCCATCATGGCATTTGTATCGAGTTCATATGCGCTATACACTGTATTTGATAACGTATATACGGCTATTTTATTTGGAGTCATCTGGGGGCTTCTTATTTTTAACTTAGACAGGTTTATAGTTGGGACCATAAAAAAACGAGATTCGTTCTGGAAAGAATTTCTTCAGGCATCTCCCAGATTGGTCCTGGCCTTGATTATTGCCATCGTAATTTCAAAACCACTGGAATTAAAAATATTTGAAAAAGAAATTGACAGGGTTCTCTTAGAAGAAAAAAACGAAATGACCTTATTAAACCAAGGTCAGATTGCCGAACAGTTTAGCCCTGAAATCGCAAGAGTTGAGGCAGAGATCAAAACAATCGAAGATAAGCTCATCGCAAAAGAAATTGAAGTAAATGAGCTATATGCTACTTATATCACTGAAGCTGAGGGCACTCAAGGAACTATGAAACTTGGGAAAGGACCGGTTTATAAGGAGAAAAGGGAGAAACATGATGCCCAATTGAAAGAATTACAACAATTAAAAGACAGTAGCGCCGCTAAAATCGCACGAAAAGAAATCATTCTCGCCGACTTAAGAGAAAAACAAAAATTACAAACAGCCAATAGCCAGCCAATTATTGACGGTTTTGATGGTCTGATGGCGAGAATCAACGCTCTCAATAAATTACCGGCCATGCCTTCCTTATTTATCCTGCTTCTGTTTATCGCTATCGAAACTGCTCCGGTCTTTGCGAAAATAATGGCGCCTAAAGGAGCCTATGATCTCAAATTTGAGGAACAGGAAGAAGCACTTAAGGTCTGGGTTACCCAGCAAAAGAACCAAAGGGATGCAGTACTCAGTACCGATAGTTCCCTCAACGAAAAAGTCTATTATGATGTAGCCAATGATGAAGAGATATACGAGTATAAAAAGCAAAAAGCTAAAGACCTGCTCAAACTTCAGTCGGATACTTTCTACAAAAAACAAAGTGACGTTTTAGGCTAGAATTTTAGATTATATTTGAGTCTTAAATTCAACAAAATGACCATCCTAAGAACTGAACGTCTCTTATTGAACAAAATAACTTTGGAAGATGCTCCGAGCATCCTTGCTTTGATGAATGACAAGGACTGGATCAGGAATATTGGCGATAGAGGAATGACTTCGATAGAAGATGCGGAAGAATATATCCGAACCAAATTTATCACAAGCTATGAGGAGTCTAATCTTGGTTTTTACAGCCTCATTCTCAAAGAAAGCCATGAGTTTATTGGAATTGTAGGACTCATTGATCGCGAAGGAATTGATCCTGTTGATATTGGTTACGGACTCCTTCCTGATTTTAGAGGAAATGGATTTGCCTTTGAGGCCAGCAAGGCGATTTATGATTACGGTTATAATGATTTGAAATTAGAAAAAATTGTGGCAATCGTAAACCCCGACAACCCCTTATCTATTCGATTACTGACCAAACTGGGGTTAGAATTTGAAAAAATGGTTCGATTACCTGATGAAGAAAAAGACATTATGTTATTTTCGTAAAAAATTTATCTACTTAAATTCCAACTTATGAAATTTACCAATAGAAGTATTCATCGAGATGTAGCGTTTTTTTATGTAGGGTTGTTGATCGCCTTTTCGTTTTCAGGCATTATTCTAAATCACCGTCAGGATTGGTATCCAATGGATTATACTTATGAATCCAAGGAAGTGGAATTAAAGCTTCCTGCCGACCTCAATAATCTGGACGATAAGTATTTATCTGAAGCTACAACGCATTGGAATGTAGAAGAAAAATTTGACAGTCACAGGCTAAGAGGTGAATCGCTACGTGTTTATTTCAAGGATAATATTGTTGCTGATATTGATGCCAAAACAGGTAAAGGCTTGCTAGAATATAAAAGAAAAACACCTTTTATAGGTCATACCATGTATTTGCATAAAACCACCAATAATTTCTGGATCTGGTATTCCGATATTTTTGGAGCAGCAATGATTTTGATTGCGGTGACTGGTATCTTAATTCCGGCAGGGAAAAACGGGTTTAAAAAAAGAGGTTGGAAACTAGCCTTGGCCGGGCTTCTTTTCCCCTTAGTTTTTCTCTTTTTTCTGGCCTGATTTTAAAAGATTGTTTGAACTCATTGTAACAGGTATTTCTCTCAAAACACTTTTCTGATCATTTCCGAAACGCTTTGAGCAATAGATGTTACAACTATGTGAATGAAATGGTTTTACTCGGCAGGCATTGACATCACTTATAAAGTGCCTGGGTTTATATTCAAAATCCAATCGTTCAAGGCTCAATATGGTACTTTATTAAGTCATATTTGTATTATTCTATCTAATTATAAGGTAAGATAGGATTAAATGGAACTAATAATTACTTTTAATCAAAAAAGTAAATGAATCAAATTCCTTTCATCGATCAAACGTTTATCGCTGAGAAAACTGACTTTAAACAACTTATTCAAAGTCTAAGTGAAGGTTTCGCTGCAAAGTCTGTTGTTACACCCATGAGACATCATCATGATTTTAAAAATCCTAAGGAGAAATCAGATTCCACCTTACTACTCATGCCTGCCTGGAGGGAAGGTGATGACCTTGGAGTAAAAATTGTCACAGTCAATCCAGAGAATGGAAAATACAATTTACCTTCTATTCAAGGCACCTATATGTATATGGATGCTCATAAAGGAAGTATCCTTGCAATACTTGATGCCAAAGCACTTACGGCAAAAAGAACCGCTGCTGCATCAGCTTTAGCAGCCTCTTTTCTGGCCAAAGAAGACGCATCTGTAATGCTCATGATTGGTACAGGAGCCTTATCACGAAATCTGATCAGGGCCCATGCAAGTATTAGGCCCATATCCAAAGTCTATGTCTGGGGAAGAGATTTTAATAAATCACTTGAAATTGCCAATGAAATGAAGGGTGAATTCACAGAAATAAAGGCTGTCAAAGACTATCTTCCTTATCTCGAAAAAGCGGACCTGATATCTTGCGCCACCTTATCTGAATCACCATTGGTTTTTGGTGAATATTTGCGAAATGGTCAGCATATAGATCTGGTAGGGGCTTATAAAAAGAACATGAGAGAGGCAGATGACAACGCGATTGTTCGATCCAGGGTTTATATAGATACTTTTCAGGGAGGCTTAAAAGAGTCTGGAGATATTGTTATTCCACTTCAAAATGGTACACTACATGAAAAAGACATCTTAGCTGACCTTTTTGACCTTTGCAGCGCTGAAAAGAGAGGACGGCTTTCTGACTCAGAAATCACTTTGTTCAAATCGGTAGGGCATGCATCAGAAGACCTGATAGCTGCTAAATACTATTTTGATCAATGGCAAAAATTAAATGTTAATCAATAAGAAACAATGACCACCTATCAAAAAATACAGGAACAACGTTCTTTTGCTCCGGGTTCTGATTTTATAAACATTCGAACCATAGATATGCATACAGGTGGAGAACCCTTGCGAGTAATTCTTGATGGTTTTCCAGATCTTCAAGGAAATTCTGTGCTGGACTACAGAAGGTATTGCAAAGAAAACTATGACCATTTAAGAACCGCACTCGTTTTTGAACCCAGAGGACATGCAGATATGTACGCCTGTATTCTGACACCTCCAAATGATACAGAGGGAGATTTTGGTGTAATCTTTCTGCATAATGAAGGTTATTCAACTATGTGCGGACATGCAATCATTGCCCTTACGACACTCTCAATTCAAATGAATTGGGTGCAGGTAACAGAAGGAGATAATGAAATCAAAATTGATGCCCCCTGTGGAAGAATCAACTCTTTTGCCAGAGTAGAAAACGGAAAAGTAATTGCGGTCAGATTTCATTGCGTACCTAGTTTTGTCGCAGGCCTGAACAAAGTGGTTCGGGTTCCCGGAATCGGAGATATTACCTATGATCTGGCATATGGCGGTGCCTATTATGCCTATGTAGACATGACTAAGAACACTTTCAATTTCGACCTTTCCAAAGAATCCTATCAAGAATTGATTCAAGCTGGTATGGAAATCAAAAGAGCCGTAGCAGCAGCAGATAAAGACATTCAACACCCCTACGAAGATGATCTTGGTTTTTTATATGGGACCATTTTTTTGGATGGATCCGATAAAAAAGGTATTGATAGCAGGAATGTCTGCATATTCGCGGAAGGGGAAGTTGACAGATGCCCTACCGGCTCCGGAGTTTCGGGCAGGATGGCCATACATTGGAAACGGGATGAAATCAAAAAGGGAGAACGAATGAAAATCGAAAGTATTACAGATTCGGTGTTCACAGGATCTGTTGTAAAGGAAATTGATTTTGGTCCCTATAAAGCTGTTATACCTCAAGTAGAAGGAAGCGCATTTATCACAGGAATGCATACATTTGTAATAGACCCTGATGATCCGATAAAAGAGGGTTTTATTTTAAGATAATTACCATGACTATTGACCAAATAAGCAATAAGAATCCCTTATTAGAGCACTTTCATATCCACAATAATGAGCTGTCAGTAAAGATTTATCCAAATTTAGGAGCAAGTCTTCAGGAACTGCGTGTCCATAAAAGAGATATTATTGATGGTATATCGAATGATCAAGATGGAATTGAAGACTATGCAGTAAGCTATAAGTCATCCATATTGTTTCCTTTCCCCAACAGAATTGAGGATGGAATGTATCAATATAAGGGTAACAACTATCAATTCCCGATCAATGAAAAACCTCTTAACAATGCCTTGCATGGCCTTGTCTTTAACAAATCGTTCAAACTAAAAGATAAAAGTGTAGGGCAAGATGGAGTATCTTTAAGTTTTTCTTATACTTCCACAGGGCAGGAATACGGTTTTCCTTTTTGTTTTGAACTCATCATCATATATGATATTAAAAATACCGGGGATCTAACAGTGACCTTTGAAGTTGAAAATAATGGAGATACTTCTTTCCCAATGGGTATGGGATGGCATCCATATTTTACAGCTACAGATTTAAAGACCAGCGAACTATCATTTACATCCCTTGAGTATTACGAGTGTAATGAGAGAAACCTTCCCATCAATACCGTAAAGTCTGGTTTTGAGAAATCATTTGAGATTGAAGAAAATAGTTTTGATGACGCCTGCTCCTTAGAACATGCCACTTGCAAATTTAAAACCTCCGAATACCAGATTGAATTAACATTTGACTATGCAACTGGTACCTATTTACAATTCTACACGCCTCCGCATAGAAAAAATATTGCCATCGAGCCCATGACATCCATTGCCAACAGTTTTAACAACAAAATTGGTTTTAAAGAAATTCATTCCGGAGAATCAGATCGTTGGGCTATTCACCTGAACATTCATCTTTTATAAATCGATGACGTAATGGAAGAATTGGACTATAATGAAATTTTGATACGCCCGCAGCAAGCTAAAAAATTACTCCTTCAACTCTATGGAATTGAAGGAGAAGTGAGCCCATTACCAGGTGAGTATGATATGAATTTCCGCGTACGTGTTGATAACAAGGATGCCTATGTTTTAAAAATTTCCAGACCTGAAGAAGCTTATGATACATTGGAATTTCAACAGGAATTGTTGCAGCATCTGAGTCAGAACAGATACGTATTGGCTCCTATTCCGGTTCAGGACTTATCATCAAAAAATATATCAGAAATAAAGGACGATTATCATCGCCTGCGATTTGTCAGACTACTCACTTGGATACCGGGTCGCATGTACCATGAGGTAAATCCAAAAAGGCGAAACCTGAGACATAGTCTGGGAACCTCATGCGGAAAGTTAACAAAAGCATTAGAGCATTTTGACCATGCTAATGCCCACAGAACTTTTGAATGGGATCTGGCAAACTCTCTATGGACCTGCGATCATTTGGCATTATTCTCTCAAGAGGAAGCACAGGTCCTGACCTATTTTCAACAGCGATTTAAAGACAGGCAAAAACCCTATGAGCAATTAAGGAAATCTGTCATCCACAATGATGCCAACGATCACAATGTGATCGTCTCCTCCGATCTGAAAAACCCGGAGGTGTTAGCGGCTATTGATTATGGCGATGCCATTTATAGTCAATCACTCAATGATCTTGCCATTACCTGTGCCTATGGCATTATGGATGTAGAAGATCCATTGGCAGCGAGCTTAGATATTATTGAAGGGTATCACAGTAGCTGGCCCATTCTGGAAGAGGAACTGAGTTTTCTCTATGATCTCATTGCCATGAGATTGATCATCACTGTAACAAAATGCGGGCTAAACAAGATCAAAGAACCTGATAATGTTTATTTACAAATCAGTGATACCAAAGCATGGAACGTTTTATTTGCATGGGAAAAAATTAGTGCAGATTTTGCGCATTACAGTATGCGAAAAGCCTGTGATTTTCCAGCACACCCTTCGGAATCGGCATTCTATAGCTGGGCTAAAAAATCTAATTTTGAACTCAGTCAAATGTTTCCATCAAGAAATAGCAACGATTGCAGACATGTGGATTTGAGTGTTTCAAGTACTTGGTTAGGACACCTTGAGGAATTTTCAGATTTTGATTTTTTCGAATTTAAAATAAATAAACTTCAACAGGAACATCCGGACAAAATTATTGCGGGTGGCTATCTCGAGCCACGATTAGTGTATACGACAGAAGCCTATATGAAAATGGGGAACGAAAGACCTGAGAGCAGGACTGTTCATCTCGGTGTCGATTTTTGGTTACCGGCAGGAACACCTGTTCACAGTTTTCTGGACGGGGAAGTTCTATTGGCTGTCAATGATGAAGGAGATAAAGAGTATGGTGGGTTGATCATTTTAAAACACAAACTAAAAGAACTGACATTCTATACCCTTTACGGACACCTTTCTGTAGAGAGTGCATTGGCTCGAAAGCAGGGTGATATCGTAAAACCAGGAGATTATTTGGCCAGTTTAGGTGATTATCCCGAAAACGGGAACTGGCCTCCCCATTTGCATTTTGAGATCCTGCTGTCCATGTTGGATTTTGAAAAGGATTTTCCCGGGGTCGCTTATCACAGTGAGGTAGATGTCTGGAAAAGCCTCTGTCCGGATCCAAATGCATTTTTTAAATTAAAGGCTCTGAATCCAGGGCTGAAAACCACAAACCATGAGATAGCAGCGTATCGAAAACAGCATTTGGGTAAAGGAATGAGTCTTTCTTATGAAGAACCGCTCCAAATGGTAAGAGGTATGGGGGCTTATTTAATCGATCAGTTTGGAACTAGTTATTTAGATACGGTCAACAATGTAGCTCATGTAGGTCATGAACATCTTTCAGTTGTGAAAGCTGGTCAAGAACAGATGGCTTTGTTAAATACGAACACCAGGTATTTGCATCAAAATATCACAAAACTTGCCAATGATTTGCTGCAAACCTTTCCTAAACAACTTGAAATTGTACATTTTGTAAATTCCGGCAGTGAGGCCAATGAACTCGCCCTACGCATGGCCAAAATTGTTACAGGACAAAAAGATATATTGGCCTCCGAAATGGGGTATCACGGGAACACAAATGCCTGTATTGAAATAAGCTCTTATAAATTTGACAGCAAAGGTGGAAACGGGTGCCCAAGGCATACCCATATATTTCCCATGCCAGATAGCTTCAGGGGCAAATACAGAGGACCTGGGTCAGGAAAAAAATATGCAGCAGAAATTTCCAAACTAATTTTCGATCTTAAAAATGCAGGTTCTTCACCAGCTGCTTTTATTATTGAACCCATTATTAGTTGCGGGGGCCAGGTAGAGCTACCAGATGGTTTTCTTCCTGAGGCCTATAAATTGGTTCGAGAGGCTGGAGGACTCTGTATTTCTGATGAAGTACAGGTTGGCTGTGGAAGAATGGGGTCGAGTTTCTGGGGCTTTGAACAACATGAGGTGACTCCAGATATTGTCACTATTGGAAAACCCCTCGGCAACGGACATCCTGTGGCTGCAGTGGTCTGTACAAAGGCTGTCGCAGATGCATTTGCCAACGGGATGGAATTTTTTAATACTTTTGGCGGAAACCCCGTATCCTGTGCCATTGCATCCGAAGTATTACACACCGTTCAACGAGAAAAATTACAAGAAAATGCCTTGACCGTTGGGGAATTCCTAAAAGAGAACTTAAAAGAAATTTCTCAAAAGTATCCGATCATCAAAGATGTAAGAGGTCAGGGGTTTTTCCTGGGAATTGAACTCACAGATGCCAGTTTAAAGCCGCTGCCGGCTCAGACCTCCTATCTGGCAAACCGCATGAAGGATCTTGGAATGTTAATGAGTGTTGATGGTCCCGATCACAACGTATTGAAAATAAAACCTCCAATGGTTTTTTCAAAGACCAATGCGCAACAATTATTGTATGGACTCACAAAAATACTCACAGAAGATTATATGAATATCTAAATCAATCATTATGAAAAAAATCATCTTACTTATGGGCTTTATTTGCATTAATTTTATGACTATAGACGCTCAGGACAAGGACAAAGAGGAAATTAAAAATTTACTGGAAACACAAAGACAGGCCTGGAACAACAATGATTTAGAACTTTTTATGGAGGGTTACTGGAAATCAGAAGATTTAAAATTTTACGGAAAAGGTGGGGTCATCCATGGCTGGGACAATACCCTTGCCCGATACAAAAAAGCATATCCAACTAAAGAGCATTTTGGCACGCTTGAATTTGTGTTAAATGATATTTCCATGATTACGAAAGGAGCCTATTATGTTTTAGGTGAATTCCACCTGAAAAGGTCCATTGGCAATGCGGATGGAATCTTTATGCTGGTGTTAAAAAAGATCAAAGGAGAATGGAAGATCATTGCTGACACCTCCAGTTAATTCAATACCAACACATGTATTTAATTCGAAAAGCAAATCTCATCGACCTTCCAACACTGCTTGAATTTGAACAATCTCTGATTCAAGCAGAACGACCTATGGATGTAACTATTAAAGAAGGTAAAATATCCTATTATGATATTGCAGCTTTTATAAAGGATCCCATGAGTGAAGTGCTGCTCATTGAGCACGGAAATGAAATTGTCGCTTCTGGTTATGCCCAGATTAAAAAAGACAGACATTATTTAAAACACGATTTACAAGGTTATCTGGGTTTTATGTATGTCTCTGAAGACCATAGAGGCAAAGGATTAAATAAGCGCATCGTTGATAATTTAATACTATGGTGTAAAGAAAAAGGCGTCAATGAGATCCGGCTGGCAGTTTATCAAGAGAATCCTTCTGCGATCAAAGCTTATGAGAAAGCCGGGTTTTCAAAACATTTGATCACCATGAGACTGGATGCCAGCGACTTTGAGGGCTGAAGCATCAGGACATGATTTTTTCAATTTCCGCTATCTCGATGGGCATATGTGCTGTCAAATTAATGGCACCATTATCACTTATCAGATAATCATTCTCTAACCTGCATCCAATACCTTCTTCAGGTATATAGATACCCGGCTCACAGGTCAAAACCATCCCCGTTTCAAGAGCTCTGGAATACAAACCGACATCATGAACATCGAGACCGATATGATGGGCCGTGCCGTGCATAAAATATTTCTTATACAAGGGTTTTTCTGGATCCTGGTCTGCAACATCCGCTTGCGTCAACAGCCCTAAATGAATCAATTCCGTTTCCACTAAAGTCGCCATTTGAGCTTCGTACATTTCTGGAAAAACTCCTGGCTTCAGCAACTTGGAACCCTCTTTTAAACAATTTAAGACGGCCTGATACACCTGCTTTTGACGATCTGAAAACCTTCCATTCACCGGAAAACATCTTGTGGTATCTGAGTTGTAATTTCCATAACAAACACCAAAGTCCATTAAAATCATGTCCCCATCCAAACAGCTGTCATCATTATCGTTATAATGAAGGGCACAGGCATTTTTCCCTGAAGCTACAATCGGCTTAAAAGCATGTCTTTGTGCTCCGTTCTTAAGAAAGACATAGCTGAGTTCAGCCTCAAGTTCATACTCCTTTATTCCCGGTTTGACCTTAGAAAGAACACGCTTAAATCCTTCAATACTGATCGTAGCAGCCTTCTGAATCATATCAACTTCTTCGGTAGATTTAATCTGCCGAAGACCTCTTGTCAATTTTGCTGCCCTTTTATATTCGTGCAATGGATACTGCTTTTTACACCAGGCTATCAACCTGTCTTGTCTTGTTTCTAATTCACGAGTCGCTCTTTTGA
This sequence comes from Lutimonas sp., assembly GCF_051011215.1. Taxonomy (NCBI): domain Bacteria; kingdom Pseudomonadati; phylum Bacteroidota; class Flavobacteriia; order Flavobacteriales; family Flavobacteriaceae; genus Lutimonas; species Lutimonas sp. The sequence continues at coordinate 8,622 of NZ_JBPCUJ010000055.1, read as the reverse complement.
TGTGTTCGTTATGCCCTAAATAAAAGGCATCAGCTTCAAATGCCACCGACTGCAGAATTTTTTCAAAATCTTCGGCCCATTCAATTCTGGAAATTCCAGAGATATCGGAAGCCTCTTCTTTTGTTATTTTTTCTCCTTCCCAGACCTTGATATGTTCGTCTGTTTTTCTAATAAATAAAATTGCTTTATTTTCTTTCTTTGCTGCATCCGGATACAGGAGTAAACTACTTTCTTCCTGATCAATTCCGGTTAAATAAAAGAGGTCATTGTTTTGAGCAAAACCCATCTGGTCATCTGCATTGGTATACTGCACATCGTTTGAACATAATAAAGCAATCGCGTTGCTGCTCATGGCTTTACTGAAGTTATTTCTGTTGTTCATAAAAACATGACTGGCAAGGGCTTTATATTTCATAATTCATCAGTATTAAAATTTTCTGTCGGGACTAAAAGGAGTAAGATCAATACTTGGCTTGCTACCCGATATGATTTCAGCAACCATGATACCTGTACCCGTTGCCATGGTCCAGCCCATCATGGCGTGACCTGTAGCAATGACCAGATTTGAGCACTTTTCAGTCCTTCCAATATATGGTAACCCATCTGGAGACAAAGGCCTTAATCCCGAACTTGCATGTTGCATTTCCTCCTTTTGAACCGAAACATCCGGATAATAGGATGTTGCTGCTTTTGCAATCGCCTCTACTCTCACCGGATTTATGTCATTATTAATCTCATTGATCTCCATGGTACCAGCAAATCGGGTAAAACCATGCATAGGAGTTACCGCAACTTTAGCCTCTGCAAGAATCGCAGGGTATTTGATACCTGTTTCTCTGTTTATATTTATTCTATACCCCTTTCCAGCCTGTAGTAATAAATTCTTTCCTAATTTCTTAGCAACTAAATGAGTCCAGGAACCTGCAGCCAGCACAAACTCATCACCTTTTATGGTTCTTTTTGCGCTTTTCACTTCAGTGATTTTTTTATTTCTAATTTCAATGTCCAGGACCTCCTCATTTGAACTGATCTCAACGCCATTGGCCAGTAAATATCTTTTCATGTTACTCATAAACTCATGAGGTGTAGAGTGAGCGTCACAGCTGTAAAACGTGGCACCAATGGCATCAACTTCTACATGCGGCTCCAGATTTTTCAATTGTTTTTTATCAAGAACGGATGCTTCCAGGTCAACCTTCCCGGCCATTTCAGCCACATGGATCTCTTCTTCCAGCATTTTTTCAGTTTTACACAACATCAGCAAGCCCTTTTTCTCAAAATGAAAATCGAAACCTTTCTCCTTTGTTATATTTTGATAGAGCTCATGACTAAAAACTGATATATCGCGGATGACCTGCATCGAAGCATTTACGTGTGCCTTTGTACAGCTTTTATTGAACGCCCATGCCCAACGCAGAAAATCGCTGTTTAATCTGGGTTTCACATAAAACGGACTGGCAGGATCAAGCATCCAGGCAATCCCTTTTTTTATAACCCCAGGAGCCGATAATGGAACAATATGACTTGGAGAGATATATCCTGCATTTACATAGGAAGCACCTGCATCCATGGAAGACTGATCTATAATCATTACCTCATGTCCTTCTTTTTGAAGATAATAAGCAGTGCAAAGACCAATAACTCCACCTCCTATGATTACACATTTTTTCATAAACTTTTACATTTACTTAATTAAATCACCTGAAACCCGTGGGCATAAGGATCATCTTCATCGTCGATAATAATCGTATTATGTCCATAGACCTTGGCCCATCCCTCAATACTCGGAACAATGGCCTGTTTGTTCCCAATAGTAGTTTCTTCTTCGATCTTTCCGACAAAAGTAGACCCTATAAAGCTTTCGTGAACATAAGGGACTCCTCTTTTTAATTTGCCTTTGGCATGCAACTGGGCAAGCCTCGCTGAAGTACCTGTTCCACAAGGTGATCTATCAATCGCCTTATCACCATAAAAAACAGCATTCCTTCCAGATGAAGCCGGATCGAGTGTAGCTCCGGTCCATAACATATGACTCACATTTCGAATGGAATCATTCTCAAGGTGAATAAAACAGTCGGGATATTTTTCATTAATTCTTTCTCTTACGATTTGAGAATAGCGAATAATTTCACCGGCCGTAAATTTCTCGAGACCGGCATAATTTTTTTGAGGATCTACAATTGCGTAAAAATTTCCGCCATAAGCTACATCAAAAAAGAGCTCACCGAGGTCAGGGCATTCAACACTCAGTCCTTCAGCCGCCAAATAACTCTTTACATTGGTAAGCCTCACCGAAGTAACTTTTTCATTTTTTTGTTCATATTCAATATGTACAAGACCTGCCGGGGCCTCCATTTTGATTTTACCTTTTTCCTTGGGTTTAATAAACCCTTCTTCAATTCCGATGGTAATGGTTCCGATGGTTCCATGCCCACACATCGGCAGACAACCTGAGGTTTCTACAAACAAAATTGCAAAATCATTTTGAGGGTCATGAGGTGGATACAATATACTCCCACTCATCATATCATGTCCGCGTGGTTCATACATTAATCCCTTTCGAATCCAATCAAACTCCCTCATAAAATGCAGCCTTTTTTCATTCATGCTGCTACCATGAAGTTCAGGACCTCCTGTTGTTATTAACCTTACGGGATTACCACAAGTATGACCGTCGATGCATTTAAATACTGTACGCGCCATATTAAACTAGGTTCAAGATATTATTCATTCTTTTTAGGAATGCATCAGTAACTATTAAAGACTATCTGAAGTCAATTCATTATTCACCAACCTTACAATCCCTAGTGGATTTTCATTTTTCAAAGCTTCGGGTAACAATTCATTTGGCCAGTCCTGGTAACTAAAAGGTCTCACCCATCTCTTAATGGCATTGATTCCTACAGCGGTAAATCTGCTATCTGTAGACGCAGGATACGGGCCCCCATGTACCATTGAAGGACAAACTTCTACACCTGTTGGAACACCATTATAAATAATTCTTCCTACCCTGTTTTTTAAGGCCTCAATGACACCCGGGTAAGATGCTGCTTCATCCTTTCTTGCGAGCAGGGTTCCTGTCAACTGACCTTCTAAAGCTAAAATAATGGCTTCTAGTTGCTCTTTATCATTACATTGAACCACCATGGTAAAAGGACCAAACACCTCCTGATGAAGTGTTGGATTTTTTAAAAAGGTAGCTCCATCCACTGTAGTAACGGCCTGTCTGGCTACATTTACACCAACTTCCATGTCGTATTCGGCAACCACCTGAAGTCCCTCCTGCCCTATAGCTTTGCTTTTATTCGCTTCATAAGCGCCGATAATATTAGGATGCAGCATACAGCCTGGTTCAATTTTTACAATTTCATCAGCCAATGAGGCGATAAAACTATTGAGGTTGTGGTCCTTAATCCCTAATAGTAACCCGGGATTGGTACAAAACTGTCCTACCCCCAAAGTGACAGATCCAGCATAGGTTTGTGCCAGGTCACTACCGCTTTCCTCGAGTACACCTGGTAAAAATACCACCGGATTCACACTGCCCATTTCGGCGAATACCGGTATTGGTTCTTCGCGTTTGGCAGCAAGGTCATAAAGTGCTCTACCTCCTCTGATACTACCTGTAAACCCTACAGCCTTTACCTTTGGGTGTTGTACCAATTGCACTCCAACTTCTATACCGCTGCTATTTAAATTTGAGAATACGCCTTCCGGCATACCTGTTTTTTCAGCTGCTTTTATGATGGCAGATGCAACCAATTCTCCAGTTCCCGCATGCATGGGGTGCGATTTTACGATTACCGGGCATCCGGCCGCCAGAGCAGCTGCCGTGTCTCCTCCCGCTGTTGAATAAGCCAATGGAAAATTACTGGCTCCGAAAACAACTACTGGTCCAAGAGGAATCATCATTTTTCGAATATCTGATTTAGGCAAAGGAGTTCTTTCCGGTTGGGCGGTATCTATATGTGCATCCACCCAATCTCCCCTTTTAACCAAGTCGGCAAAGCTTCTCAATTGGAACATGGTTCGCCCTCGCTCACCCATAGCTCTTCCTTCTGGCAACCCCGACTCAGCACTGTAGGTTTCTATAAGATCCGTTCCCAAGGCCTCTATTTCATCGGCAATGGCGTTTAAAAATTCACCTTTTCTCTCTCCGGAGTAATTCTGATACGATTGAAAGGCTTTCCAGGCAAGTTCAACTGCCTGATCAATCTCTTCAGCTGAAGCCTCATGAAATTTAATTGGGTTCTCAATATTTAATTTTGGATTCAGTGTACTAAAAACGTTGTCACCTGAAGCACTTCTTTGAAATCCGATATGGTTCTTTCCTGTAATCATTTGATATTCCATTTTTTAATATGCGTTTCTTTATCAACCGGTTTATAGATCCTTTGTTTAGAAACTGGATACTTATTTAATAATTTTTCAGGGCGTCCAGGACGTTCTGAAAATTCTCCGCCGCAATTAGGACATACACCTAACAATACTTCTTGAACACAAGAAAGGCAAAATGTGCATTCGAAACTACAAATCATGGCTTCGTTTGAATCATGCGCCAAGGACTTTTCACAATTTTCACATATAGGACGGATCTCTAACATTTATAAATTCTGATAATCTGGCAACAAAGGTCTGTTTTTTATAGCCTCATCAATGATCTTCAAAACAGCTTGCCTTTCTTCACCTGCTAAAGGTAACCTTGGCTCTCTGACATTTTCAGTACCGATTCTTGTAGCAACCTCTGCCAGTTTAATATTCTGTACTAATTTAGTGTTAATATCTAACTCCAACAATGGTAAAAACCAACGATATATTTCTATGGCTTCTTTGGTTCTTCCTGCTTTGGACAATTCATAAATTGCCACTGTTTCAGCCGGAAAAGCACATACAAGGCCTGCCACCCAGCCATCAGCACCTATCAGTAAACTCTCAAGAGCCAAGGTATCCACACCACATAAGATGGCCAATCGATCTCCAAATTTATTTCGAATGCGATTAATATTAGAAATATCCCTGGTCGATTCCTTCACTGCCTGAATATTCGGACAATCTCCTAACAACTCTTCGAACATATCCAAGGTCACTTCAATGCCATAATCAACAGGATTGTTGTAGATCATAATTGGTAAGGAAGTGCTCTGTGCAACTTTTCTAAAATAAGTTACCGTTTCTCTAGCATCTGCCTTGTACCTCATCGGCGGAAGCATCATCAAGCCACTTGCGCCATCTTCTTTGGCCATTTGTGCCAGTTCTATAGCTGCTTTTGTTGATTGCTCTGCAATATTAATAATCACAGGAACTGCCCCCTTTACAAACGCAACTGTTTCTCTAACCAAAGTTCTCTTTTCCAATTCCGTCAGGGTACTTGCTTCTCCAAGCGTACCTCCTAATATAATTCCATGAACACCAGCATCCAATTGGGCTTTAATATTCACTTTAAAATTATCCAAATCTAACTCGTCCTGATCATTAAATTTGGTTGTTACTGCAGGCATGACACCTTTCCATTGTATACTCATAATTGCATTTATTTTTAAGCAAAAATAGAAGAAGACAGGCTATGAATTTTCATATAAATTAGCACATAATAGTACTATATTAACTCTATTTTTAATTTATTGTCTATTTTTGAATAATATTTATCTAAAAATACGATATGAAGGTACTTCCTTTTAAGATTCCGAAACCTGAAAACGCCACATTAGTGGTACAGGAAGATATCGGTGTAAAATTTTATGACAAACTTCATCAACACCAGGAAACGCAAATTAGCCTGATCAAAAAAGGAGAGGGAACATTTATTATCGGTGATCATGTAGGTGAATTTAAACAGGGGGATGTTTTTGTGATAGGAGAAAACCTTCCTCATGTATTCAATAACGATGAGTTGGAAGATGACGTTCACATGATTTCTATTTTTTTTATGAAATCCAGTTATGGTGAAGAATTCTTTAATTTTCCAGAATTTGAAAAGCTCGATGCTTTTTTTTCAGCCTCACATCTAGGTTTTATAACACGATCGGCACCAGAAGGGTTGCTTGATTTATTGATTGGCATCGTCAGACAGAAGGGGCTCGAACGATTCATCTCCTTTATGGAAATACTCAAAAACATGTCTAACCATCCAGCCCACACACTATCTTCAGCCATCCACCGAAAGACCTATGGAGAAGAAGAGGGAAAAAGGATGAGAAACATCTTTGAATTCACCTTACAGAACTTTGACAAATCGATCAGTCTTGAGCAGGTATCAGATGTGGCCAACATGACACCGAATGCCTTTTGCAGGTATTTCAAGCAAAGAACCAACAAAACATATGTCAATTTTCTACTTGATATACGTATCGGAAACGCCTGTAAACTACTGGCCAAAAAAACGGACCTGAGTATCGCTGAAGTATCCTACAGATCTGGCTTTAACAATTTGACAAACTTTAATCGAAAGTTCAAAGCGCTAAAAGGAGTGACGCCTTCGTATTACAGAAAGCAGGCCTAAAAAAATATTCACCAAATAAAGATCTCATTCGGTGAATATTTACTTAACAAAAACAAATTACTAAGTTTTACCAGATATTGAGTCAGGGAGACCCTAAATCCGGATGTGTATTTACTATCAACGATAGTTTCTTTGAGGGAATTTGGTTACACTACTGCTAAAATAAATACATCCTGCATTTTCAGAAAATCATTTGGGACGAATGGCCTTTTTTACTTTTCAAAGCCTTCATTTTTGTTTCCGAAGGGTTTCTAGTAGAGTATCCTATAAGTAAGTATTTGCAGTCCTTCTTCGAATGATTGAGAATTGATTAATTCGGTACGACAAAAAGTTGAAGAGGACCCAAAAAGTCTGATCCCATTTCCGGCAACAAATGGATTTAATTTAATTTTTAAATGGGTTATTTGCTGCTGGTCTAACAGCCATCCTGCGAATTGACCTCCTCCGCAAAGGTAAATATCTGACCCTTCTTGTTTTCTCAACTTTTCAATGTGCCTTATATCTAGGCCCTTGATATGGAGCTGATCCGCTTTATCCTTAAATTCCAAGCTTCTTGAGAAAATATAATGTGTCATATGGGGATAGGGAAGGCTACCAGGTTTCATGCCAAATTTATAACCAAATTCATAGGTTTTTCTCCCCATTATCACGGTATCAAAACCCTGTAGATCTTCAAAGTATTGATCGATACCATTTCCCTTGTTAACGAAACCACTAATATCATCATCCAGTCCTGAAATATAGCCATCAAGTGAACTTGCTACATAGTAAATAATATTTCTCATGATACGCTTTTAAACAATGGTTAAAACTCAATTGAATTTTAACTGATCTCTTACTTTTTTCGGAAGTCCTTTGACAACCAAGGTATAGGAATGATCAATTAATTCAAAAAACAATTCATCTGAAAACGAACCGTCTACCAACACTGTATTCCAATGCTTCTTATTCATATGAAAACCCGCTGTAATGCTTTCATAGTTTTCTCTTAATTCGATAGCCTTGTCTGGATCACATTTAAGATTCACCTTGAATTCAGCAGCCTCCAAACCTGTTAATGCAAACATTTTTCCGCATACCTTAAACACCAAAGTGGTTTCGTCAAATGGAAACTCTTCTGATACCATAGGCTTTGCAAGACAGTAGTTTCTGAAATCTTCAATATGCATATGAAAACTGTTTAAGAATTATATAAATGCCAAAGACATTTTGATCTGATCATAACTTACTTCACCTTTCAAAATATCAAATATCGGTTTCAAACTTACACGTTCTCCGGGTCCCACTTCCTTAAGTACCATTTTTCTTGCCTTCTTGACCTTGTTCAATGTTTTGGTATCTGGTTTGAATCGGCTTAAATCCGTTTTAGGATATAAATCAGCAATTCTGATCAAATGTGTCGAAACGGTTCCAAGTGTTAAGTTTCTCTCTATTACAATATCTTCCAGTGAATATCCCTTATCAATCAATTGCTTTGTAACCAGATAGGTAGATTTTTTGGTAACTTTCTCTCCTTTTTCAAGTTTCTTTTTATTCTCTTTTATTTCGTCCTTATCCACTATCCCACCGCTCTTCTTGATGAAATTCCTTCCTTTTATTTCAAGAAGATCAGGTTCGAAAATGTCGGCGATCTCAGCCGATAATTCCTGAAATCTTTGATCTGCTTTTAAGGCAAGGCCGTCGACTTCCAAAGCGGTTTGATTAAACCCGATCAATTCGAGACCTTCTAAGTTTTTGACTCGCGACAAAGCCACATAACCCTGTCCTTTCTCAAAGGTTTTACTTAAATCCATGATGGCTGCATCCAAGGTCATTCCCTGACTCTTATGCACCGTAATTGCCCAAGCCAAACGCAAGGGTACCTGGACATAACTTACCAGTAATTTACCCGTTTCATCTTCAATTCTCCAGTCTTCAGGCTCAGCGGTTATTTCGTAGCCATTATTTAGGCGAACCACCGGATTCCCTTGGTCATCATATCTCAAAACAGTTCCTAAAGAACCATTCAAATAACCTTTTTCATAGTTGTTCTTTACGAACATCACTTTGGCTTCCTTTTTTAAGACCAAGGTCTCAGGTGCCATAATCGATCTTTTTATGGATTCTGCCAGTTTTAGATTTCC
>NZ_JBPCUJ010000054.1:0-11511 GCF_051011215.1 Lutimonas sp. | reverse complement strand
TGGATGTCGATAATGATCAATCCGTTGTGGATTGTTTGAACATCATTCAAGATGACTGCGGAGCCATTGATATAATCATTAATAATGCAGGGATTGAACGTCATGGAGCCATAGAAGAAATGGACCTATCGGTATTTAAAGAAGTGATGGAAACGAATTATTTCGGTGTTATCAGATGCGTAAAGGCGGTGCTTCCATTGATGCGAGAGAATAAAAAGGGTTGTATTATTAATATAGCCTCAGTCGCTGGTCATATTTCAAGTTCTCCACTTGCACCTTATTCGGCTTCTAAGTTTGCACTTGAAGCCTTTAGTGAAGCCTTAGCTCAAGAAGTAAAGCCTTTTAATATCAGAGTAGGAATTATTGAGCCCGGAATTATCAATACAGATATGGCGAACGCCATTCAGCATGCGGATCCAAATACAAACTATCCTCAGGCCTTTCGGTTTGGTGGCATGTTCAGGGCTTCTCTAGAGCATCCAACTTCTCCAACCCTGGTGGCCGATACAATTTTACATGTGGTTCAAAGTGGCACCTGGGACCTAAGACATCCTGTAGGCCCTGATGCAATACCATTCCTCGATTGGAGAGCCTCTATGACAGATGAAGAGTGGGTGGACTGGAATGCAGCTCCAGATGATCAGTGGTATGACGCTGTTCAGGAAAGTTTTGGACTTGATGCCAGAGCAGGTCAAATAGCATCACCGGACTAATTCGCTATTCGACAAGGTATTTATCCAGGAAACCACTGCTTTTCAAAAAGGCTTCATGGTCCTTAAGAAGCAATATTTCTTCGATAGCGCTTATCTTATCTTCTTGTTTAAAAAAATAGGCTTCGGTGATTTTATAGCCTATCCAGTAGCCCAGATCATTCGGTCTTTGGTCCTTTCCTGAAGTGCCATAGAGCCAGTCCTTATAACTGTTTTGATTCATCACCGTTACAAATTCCCGGCATAGAGCTTCTATGTTTTCTTCCCCGTATGTAAAGGCTTCTCCGTTTATTTGATCTCCTGAGATAAGTTCGCCAATAAAATCAGCACTTCCTTCAATCAGGCATTGAAATAATAAGTCCGGGTTTTTACCGAGATTTTTTTGCTGAAAGTGAATTAGTTCATGGGCCACCAAACCAGGTAAGCCATCCAGATTTTGCTGTTTTTCCAAGCCTAATATGACGCCCGCTTCTGACACAGTTCCACCCGAATTAAATCGACCCACCACAAAATAAATTGGAGGGAATACAGCCTCCGGATACCAATATTTCATGCTGGCATAAATAGCTCTGATCCTTTTTCTTTTTGATTCAAGTCCGTCGAGAAGAAATCTTGATTTTAGATAATCTTCCTTTCTGGAATGCACCATAAGCAATAGTGAATCGGCACTTAATATTCTATTATCTATAAAACCTTTTAATCCCGGGGTGCCTTGCTCGATATAGGCTTCAAAAGGATTGTTTTCCGAATGATCCAATTGATCGAAGGCCTGCCAGAAACGATCGACATCTTCAGTCACAAATTGGGCCTCAAGGGGGTTAGAAGAATAATTTTCTTGTGCATATAAAAGAGAGGAACATAGAAAGACAAGCAAGACTAAAGAACAATGAAAAGTTTTCATGTAAGAGATTTGATAAAAAGGTTATTGAGCTAAAGATAAAGAAAAGAGTAAAGCTGCCGGTCCGGAAAATTGAAATTTAGACTCGTTTCAATTGATCTGTTCGGTGTTTAGTTGATTATTTTTTTCCAATTCCTTTTTTAATTTAAGGTAGAACATTTCCTTCTTAGCTTCCGGGTTTTTAGAAATTCCGGGCTTATTTTTAGTGAGGAGCCGGAATCTGTAATCCACTAATAAAGAACCGGTCAACCATCCCACCAAATAAAAGACAAAGGACAGGATCACTATAATAAACATCTCATCCCATAAAAAGCCGATATCAATGGCTTGCACCGAATCCGAATCTAAAGTGATTGTTTTTAAATTTCCTAAAACCTTAAAAGGGTAACTCAGGTATTCCACAAGGGCTATTTCCATTCTATCAAAGTTGCTGGACATAAAATTAATAGCAAAAAGCGAATAGGCGATGATGGAGATGCCGAAGCCCAGCATATTAGAATATACTTTTCTGTAACGAGGCCATAGTTCTTTTTGATAATGTTCGTTTTTCAAAAGACCTTTGTTGCTCAGCCATTTCCTGATACTAAATATGTGTCTGTATTCTCTCACATAAATAAGCGAAAAATAAACCCAAAAAAACAATAGAATAAGTGGGGTAACAACAACAAAAATGGTGGATATAATCAATAATCCAATCGCAACCAGATCAACAATGGTTTTGTAATTTATATTGAACCTTGATTTATTTAAGCTATCATAATTGATAAAATGCGGAAGAACAACACTCATATATCCTAACATTTTATGATGAGAAAAATATTGCTCAGCACATTGATATTCAGTGTTTTGAGCCTGAATAGGCGATGAATTAAGAATGCAAAGAAAAACAATGAAAGTGGCCCACTTCATAATGTAAGGTTTGGATATTTAAATATAATACGATGATGGTGCAAATACAAAGCATAAAGGACCAACGGTACTTATTACTTTGCGAAGAGCCCTCAATTCTTTTCGGAGCTAATAATCGTCCATGCTCCGATTTCTGTTTTTTGAAAAAGGGGTAGAGCAATTTACGACCTTGAGACATAATTTAAAGATCAGCAGTTGCAGAATTTTTAGTACTTTAGATAGATCCAACCACTCAAAAATGCATACCAAACCAGCGCTGTTTCGAATTTATAATCTATTCAGGCAATCGCAATTATTTTTATTAGGAATTACCCTGTTCTGTGGCGCTGAGATGCGTGCCCAAAGTGACAATTATTGGTCCTGGAATTTTAATACACCATCAGTGCTTCTTGCGGGATCTGTAGTTGGGGGGAATGCCGGGTCCTCATCGGTGTTTTATAACCCTTCTTTAATTAATAATGACAGCATACCTTCATTATCAATAAGTGCAAACGTGTTGTCCTTACAATTTTTTAAAGGAGAAAATATAGCCGGTGAAGGCATAAATACGGATAAATTTATCTTTAAGGTTCAACCTCGATTTGTCTCCTATGTTTTTCCTACCAAGAATAATAAATTTGGAATTGAAGCCGCAATTTTGTCCCCGGTATCAGAAGAGGTGAATTTTACCATACAGCATACGGATGAAGTAGATATTATTGAAAGAACGCTGGGCTTGGAGAACTATGATGGATATTTAAAATATTCAAGAAAATATGAAGATATCTGGGTGGGAGCAGGTTTCTCATATGAGTTGTCAGAAAATTTATCTGTTGGATTTAGTACTTTTTTAGCCGTAAAGACGATGAAATATACCTATCAGCAAGATGCAGACGCCTATCAAAAAACAGATTCAGTTCAGTTGGAAGATCAGCTAATCCCTCGATATATTGCTGAAAATAAGTTAAAGGAAGAGGTAAAATACTGGGATTTGAGTTTTGTTTTTAAGTTTGGTGCAAGGTATAAAACAGACAATGAGAGATTTAGTATCGGAGCAAATATTACCTTACCGAATCTTCATATATATGGTGAAGGAGACGTACGAAAGTCTACAATACGCAGTAATGTTTTTGACAATGAACAAGGAAGTTTTGTTTCGAATGAATCCAATCTAGAATTCGATCAAAAAATCAGCGCCAATGTAAAAAGTCCGTTTTCGGCAGCATTAGGCCTGCAGTATTTTACAAAGAGCAGAAAGAATTTTATTTCATTAACCACGGAGTATTTTCACAATATAGATCCCTATTCAGTCGTATCATACAAAGGTTCAGAAAATATGTTTGAAGATATTTTTGACAACCCGGTGATGTCCTATACAACAGCAGCAAAATCAGTTACCAATGTAGGTATTGGGTGGAAGCAATTTATATCTTCTGATTTTTTTCTATTGGGTGGTTTTCGAACAGATTTTACAGTAGCTGAGACAAATAAATTAGGCATTTTTGGAGATGAAAATGAATTGAACAGGATTCATATGGACAAATACCACCTGTCTGTAGGTCCCGTATTTTCAATGAAAAATTTTAAAGTGATCACTGGGATTCAATATACTTTTGGGCGAAATAATAATATGCAGCAGATAGTTTCCTTTACAGAGCCCGTAGAATATATTTCAAGCATTGATCAATCACTTTATGGAAGAAAAGATACCTCAGCAAGTGCAAGTCTTAACGAGATATCTTTATTCTTAGGTGTTACGGTTGGCCTTTGATAAATTCCTACTTTTTATTTTTACGAGCTTGTTTTTGTTCCTCCTTTATAGCATCATACAGCTGTAATTGGTCAGGTGTAAGTACATTTTCCATTCCGGCACGTTGTTCTTTTTCTATTTTTTTAAGGCTTTTGCTGATTTTTATTTTCTTGGGGACTGAAAGTCTGCCACCTGCATTTTCAAATAATAACTGCACTGTTTTTTTCAAGCCGTTCCCTACAATTGGTACCAGGCTTTCCATTTGTGCATCCGTCAAAGCGGCATCATCTTGAATATCCATCAATCTAATCTCCGCCAGGTCATTAAACATGTCGGACAGTATGGTATCCATTTGTGCGAGATACGCGTCGTACTGGTCTTTGGAAAGAATGGTCTGAAGGTCTTTTCTATAATTATCACGTAGATCTCTTATTTCACCAATCATGGCGCCTACATCAGGTTCTTCTTCTCCTTCATGTTTCAACAAAACACCATCCATATTCGCTCGGTACTGGACTAGTAAAGTTTGTACCTGAACAGCTTGTTTTTCAGATAAATCGAGCATTTCTGTCATATTAGAAATTACCTCTTGCATTTCTTGGGCTTTAACAGGTTGCGCAACAACAGCTCCAAAAAATACCAGGAGCACAACAAAGTTTCTAAGTTTTATAATCATCATCATATTGTTTTTATTATTCGTTTTAAAAATGAAACAGGAATCCAATTTCAGGTCCACTGATCACCATGTTATATAAGAAATAATCTTGTCCTTTTCCAGTATTGTAGTCCATGGCCAACCAACGATAGGCCAGATCAATTTCAAATAATTTAGAAAACTGATAACCTACAAACGGGTTTACCTGCCAGGCAAGGTCAGAACCAATTCCGAACCCTCCAATATCTGCAATCATTCCCAATCGCCAACTACTATCGTTGAACCTTGTCATGGCTCTGGCAACCAGTAAGGGATCTACCCATGTATTGCTCAAGGATCGATCAATTTCAGGAAGTTCGATTTCGCCGGGTCCGGGGCCTGCCAAAGCCTGAATATTGAAACTCTGATTAATTGAGTTTACACGAAATCCGATACCGGCAGACAACCAGTTATTTAATTGATACATTCCATTGAAAGTTAATCCAAGTTGTTGAAGATCTACTCTGGCATCTCGCTGAAGAAGTGGTGTTGTGCCTTTTGCCCCCAGATTCATAAACAGAAAATCAACATTAATGATCCATTTATCTTTTGAAGCCTCAATGAAGAACATAAAACCGCCATCTAAATTTTCAAAAATATCACCGGGGTTGGCATCAACATTTACAAGTTGATTTCCCAAGCCCACATCTCCATTCATACTGGGGAAAATTAGGTAAGGGGCTGCTGTAAAATTCCATGATTTTTCTTGTTTTTGATCTTCTTGGGCAATGGAAGAGAAATAGAAAAAGAGAAGAAAAACGAATAATAATGTATTGGAGTGAAAATACAACCATTGGCATATAGAACCAAGTGGATTTTTAAAGCGATAAGGGTTGGTCATCATTGAGATTCATTGTTATATCTACCTTCAAATATCCGAATAATTTCAATATTTCGCAATATTTATGGCTTAAAGGGGTGTTTTATCATTTCAATAGTATCATTGAATTCATTTTTATTCGGGTGATATACCAAGGTAATTTAAAGGAGCATGGTTGCAGTTCAGCCTGAGGTGTCTTATATTTGCATCAAAATTATAAAGATGAAAAATGTAGTATTTGTTTTAGGGATTATACTTGTTGGTTTGAGTGCGCAAAATTTGAGTGCGCAAAATGTATCGAAAAGTTTAGGACTGCACGTATTTCCGGCAAACAACCAAGATCAGGCAACTCAGGATGCCGATGAGACAGAATGTTATAAGTGGGCTATCAATCAAACAGGTTATGACCCAATTAATCCCACAGTTGTTCAATCAGAGCAGGTGGATACTTCTGCTGATGGAACTGCGGTTCGTGGTTCAGCCAGAGGAGCGGCAGGTGGAGCGGCAGTTGGAGCCATTGCCGGAGACGCTGGAAAAGGTGCTGCCATCGGAGCAACAGTTGGAGCAGCAAGAGGAATTGGAGCAAAAAAAGGAGGAGATGCTCAAAAACAGCAATCGAATGATCAGGCTGCTGCCAATGCAAGCGCAGACTTAGCGGCAGATTATAATAAAGCATTTTCTGCTTGTATGGAAGCGAAAGGCTATTCTGTGAAATAAACAGTTTGTATATCAATTAAAAAAACCTCAGCATCTATTCATTGGATTCTGAGGTTTTTTTATGGACTTAAATGGTGTTGTTACCTAAGTGAAAGAGGTAGGGATATCTTCTATTCCTCTAATAGTTGACCTAACTTATTTTTTAGATGCAGCATGTCATGTCTTAAATCGAAAAGTTCCTGGATGCTAAGTGTTGCAAAAAAACGCTGATCCAGTTGTTGATATTTGTCTATTAAATGTAAAGTTTCCTGATCCATAATTTAGATAACGCAGAATTTCACAAAATAGTTTGTTCAGAAAGTTCCTTTCTTTTTTTAGGTCAAATCGATTTCGACCGTACATCATTTAAACAGAATAGGGTTTAAAAAACAGGTACAAGCAATTCAATGGTTCCAAGATCTTTCGTCTCTCCAACATTAACCTCAATTGAATCTGATTCAAAAATAATATAGTTGAGGTGTTCCACTTTAATTTTATAATCTCCTCCATCGAGTCCGCGAACAATAAAATCCCCGTTTTCATTGGTGGACGTCCCTGTAACATATTCTCCATCAATTGTATAGACACTTACCATGGCATTTTTTAATGGTACAAGGTCATCTGTGCCATCAGTTACAATCGGTTTTCCAACCACGTTCCCTGATATAGAGCCCGAATTTACATTGGCAATGACTCTGATAACCGGTTTTAAATTGTACTTTCCTGAGTTACCTGCTTTTACAATTGATTTTTGAACATCCCAATCAAGAATGAAAGTATAGGAATATCCAGCTTCTAATTCCGTATTTAATTTCAGTTTTAATCCGGATTGTTGCGCACTGGGTGTATCTAGGTTCACAGGACCTTCTTCTCCTTCTATAAGCAAGGTGTTATTGTCTCCTAAAACCAATCTTATTTGTTGCATGATTCCGGAAGGGACGATGACATCCGCTAATAAATGATCATTTCCGCCTACCAATTCTGTTAAATCTACGATCACTGGACTGAAGCCTTCCGGAGCAATACTCGTCCAGCCTGAGTCATCTTCGGTGCTGTTATAGAGCACATCAATAATTTCAACATTTACTTCTTCATAGTCTCCAGGCGCATCGACCAATCGCAGTTGAAGCCTCGATGTGGCATCAGGTGTTTCATTATCATCCGTACAGCTTTGGAATCCTAAAATCGAGACAAGAAGTGTCACGATCATAAATACATTTTTTTTCATAGCAATTGAATTTTCGATAAAAGTACTATTGATTTCTAAAGTAATTCTTAAGCTGAAATCATTAGGAATTTTTGTTCATCGGATTGGGAATACATCCCTCAGGAAGAGAGGAATTACTATTCTTGGGCCTTCTTTTTCGGCGGGTTCTTGTTCTTTAGAAATTCTTAATAACAGCTTGTCAGGATACCCGAATTTAATAGTTGTTTATCCGATAATAGACTTCTTGCATTTCATCTTTTTGTTAAATTTTTCCCAATCACGATAGTTTTGTCTAATAAAAACCATAAATTTGTTAGACAAAAATTTAACTAATACCATTCTCTTATGCAATTCCTTCTACGCAAATTTTCGCTTCTCATTGTATTTGTTCTGTTACCTAACTTGATATCTGCGCAAGATTTTCAAGGAAAGGCATATTATTTTTCGAAATCTACGATGGAACTAGGTAGGTGGGGCGCAACGATGAGTGAGGCTCAAAAAAAGCAAATTCAGGAGCGACTAAAAAACAGGTTGGAGAAAACATACATACTAACCTTTAATAAGGAAGAGTCCGTATTTAAAGAGGATGAGAAAATCGATGCGATCTCTGGCGCGACAGATAGCTGGGGCAAAAATTTTACACCCGGAGAACAGTATAAAAATATAAAATCAAAAACCTTATTGCAAAAACAGGAGTTTTATGGCAAACAATTTTTGATCAAGGATGATTTGTTATCCTTGGACTGGAAAATCGGTAAAGAAACAAAGCAAATAGGACAGTATATGTGTTTTAAAGCGACTGCTTCCATACCAACTTCCGATCTCACCTGGTATGATTTTTCATGGAGCAGCCTCAGAAAAAAAGAAGAGCAGAAAACGGATTCGATCAATGGAGTGGCTGCAGCGCCAGAAGTAGAAATGTCTGAGATTGTTGCCTGGTATTCGCCTCAGATTCCATTGAGTCAAGGCCCCTTAGAATACTGGGGTCTGCCAGGATTGATCCTCGAAGTTAATGTTGGTAATACAACTATTTTATGTTCAAAAATTGTCATGAATCCGGGAGAGAAATCTAAAATTGAAGCACCTGATAAAGGAAAAGAGGTGACAAAAAAAGAATATCAGGAAACCATTGCTGCTAAAATGCAAGAAATGAGAGATAATCGTGGACGGCAAATGAGTAGAAGTAACTAACTATATTTTAGTCAGCTTTCATCAATCTTTCAAACAATCCTCATGAAAAATCTACTTTTTATTGTGTTGCTATGCTCAATGAATATGGCTTTTTCTCAAATTAAATTTAGTGGTGTTGTAAAGGATAGTATCGGCAATGTACTTGCTTTGGCAAATGTAATTGCGATAGACCAGGAAACAGGTACTTTAGAATCGTATGCCATCACGGATGAGAAAGGGAGTTTTTCAATTGTCTTACAGAAAAACAGCACTTATAAAATTCAGGTCAGTTATTTAGGGATGGAGGGATTTGAAGAAATCATGACCATTCAGGAAGTTGATGTCAGCAAAAATTTCATTTTAAAACCGGATCAGGCATTGGATGAGGTTGAATTAACCTATGAAATGCCGGTTACCATAGAAGGAGATACAATCGTTTACAATGCAGACTCATTTAAGAATGGGTCCGAACGAAAATTGGAGGATGTGCTGGAAAAACTGCCAGGAGTGGAGATCAATGAGGAGGGTCAGATTGAAGTGGAAGGAAAAGTGGTCAATAAGTTAATGGTCAATGGAAAGGATTTTTTTGATGGAGATACAAAAATTGCCACCAAAAATATTCCTTCAAATGCGGTTGATAAGATTCAGGTATTACGCAACTATTCCGAAGTCAGTCAGTTGAAAAGTGTCACGAATAACAGTGATAATGTTGCCTTGAATATAAAATTAAAAGAAGGGAAAGAGAATTTCTGGTTTGGGAATATCAAGGGTGGAGCAGGCTATGCTTCCAACGATCAAGGGCTCTACTTGTTGCAGCCAAAGCTCTTTTATTATTCTCCTGAATTCACCTTTAATTTTATCGGAGACATCAATAATGTGGGGGAAGTTGTTCTTACCCCAAGAGATTTAAGAGGATTTGGAGGAGGTTTTAGGGCACCAAGTAGGGCGAGTGGTACGAATTTAAGTTTAGGAAATAATGATTTAAGTTTTTTAACGAGCCAGGACAATGCGCTTTCCGTTGAAAATATTCTTGGGGCGTCAAACTTTAGCTGGTCTCCTTCACGAAGTTTAGACATTAGTGGATTCGCAATTTTTAACAGCAATCTTATTGATTCAAAGCAACAGAGCATCACTCAATATACCGATTCAGACCTGGGGATTCCTAATGAAGTAACCGATCAAACGAGTCAGGAGCGATCTAATCAAGGTCTCTTAAAACTCAGTGCTTCCTATCAGCCCAATGCGAGTAACCAGCTTGATTATGATGTGTTAGGTCGCGTTTCAGATGATTCTCAGGTACAGAACCTGTTATCGTCTGTTGTAGGGAATACATATCAACTGGATGAGACTACTCCATTCAGTATTAATCAAAACATCAATTATTATTTCACACTGGATGAAAAAAATATCTTTGCTTTTGAAGCTCAGCATTTACTGCGTGATGAAGATCCTTTTTATAATGCAATTTTAGAAGATAAGGAGAATTATAAGCCTACGGCTGATACCCTCGGTTTGGATCCGGATCAAGAGAATTATGACATTGCCCAGGAGCGGCGCATAAAATCGAATCAACTTGATGCAAAGCTGGATTATTATCATATCATTAACCCGAAGAGCAATATCAACCTGACTCTTGGTACCATTTTAAGCAGGCAGCAATTCAATTCGAATCTGTTTCAATTCCTGGATGATGGAACAGAATTCTACCCAATACCAAAATTTAATGATGGACTTGCTATTAACGATGTTGAATATAATTTCAGAGATATTTATCTCGGGGCACATTATCGTGTAAAAGTTGGAAAATTCACCATCACACCGGGACTTTCAGTGCATTCTTACGGGAATAGAAATACCCAGTTCGGTGAGGAGTTTAGTGATGATTTTTTTAGAATTATGCCCGATTTTGAAACAAGAATTCAGTTTAAAAATAGCGAAAGCTTAACCTTCAGGTATGATATGCAGAATCAATTTACAGATGTTTCAAAATTAGCCAGGGGCTTGGTTTTAAATGATTTTAGCAGTATTCAATTTGGAGAACCTGAATTACAAAATGCCTTGGCTCACAACCTGAGTCTGCTTTATTCCAGTTTTAATTTGTTTAATTATACCAATGTTTTTGCAAGGGTTGCGTATTCAAAAAACATCGATCAGATCAGGAACATCACCTATTTTGAAAATGTAATCAATACCAGTACTTTTTTCAATTCAAATTTTGCGGACGAAACTGCCACTGCTTTTGGACGCGTACAGCGAACTTTCGGAAAGCTGATAGCTTCTTTTAATTTAAACCTGAATTATTCAAAAATAAATCAGTTTATAGATGAGAGAAGATCTGTTAATACAAGTTTTAATCAAAGCTATACACCAGGCTTACGAACTAATTTTAAAAAGGCACCCAATGTAAATATTAAATATAATTACAGGGTGGCCACAAATAATCAAGGGACTAATTCGACTACCTTTTTCACACATGCACCTTCGATAGATTTCGATGCCTATATTTGGGATTCAGTAACCATACGATCGGATTACACGTACACACGTCAAATATTGGAAGGAGGGAATACAGGTGATTTTCAAACATGGAATGCCTCGATTTCTTATAGAAAAGACAGAGATGCCAAATGGGAATATGAACTGGTGGCAACGAATTTATTAGATATTGATTCCAAGCT
>NZ_JBPCUJ010000053.1:0-19716 GCF_051011215.1 Lutimonas sp. | reverse complement strand
CTCATTCGCTGAGGCAGAACGAATTTCTTTGGAAAATTGAGCAGACTGCTTTTGATGCTCTAGTTTTACTGCCAGACCATAAAAAATTCCTAATGTAAGACAAACGATAATAATGCTATAAGTTTTCATAATCTTTGGGATTTTAGATATAATAGTCTTTGGTGAAAATGACTTTTAAATTCAACATCTTTTTAATAAACTCTTTGTTGCTTTTTAAGAAACGATCATTCCTAAATTGCAAAAATTCTCCTTGACCGTGGATACTGAATCCATTTGTCATATATGTGTATAATTGGTAGTAAGGTATAATCCAGGTAAAATTATCCAATCTTCTTGTTATTCTAACAAGTATGCCTTTGGGTCTTAATTCAATATTCGCATAATTCAGATCGGAACCATTCAATAAGGCTCTTTCCAGTTTAGGACTCACCTTATCAATAATCATTCGTCTTGAGCCAATACCGCGCAACTTTAATTGCTTTAAAAAGCTGAACGGACGACCTACTAAGTTGATAATCAAGTTATCATGGTCTTTATTGGTATATGTTGTATTTAGGATCATTGGCTTTAATTCTAGGTAAAGATACGTTTTGTTTAACTAATATCAAAATAAGTTGAACAAAAATTTGATAAATAATTTGTGCCCTTCGGAAAGAGATATGGACCATTGGTCCAATTTCGATTGCAAAATGACATGTTTTTAACTCTATTTAAGCTTGTTTTAAAATTTTACCTTATGCTCAAAATCATTGATGTCAAGAACAGATTGTTTGTCTTAATTTGTAATGCCATGGTTGTTTTTATGGCTGTTGTAACAGCTTGTGATTCTGACAAAAAACAAGCCACTGAAATAATTCCGGAAAAAGCAGCAAGTCCATACATCGAAATTATTACCCAGCGAATGGAGTTTCAAATGCCTGATAGTATTAGTTCAGGCTGGCATACATTCAAGTATGAAAACCAATCAAACGAAACTCATTTTTTTCTTTTGGATAAGTATCCGCCTGGAAAAACGATTCATGATACTGAAAAAGACGTTGGGCCAGTATTTCAAAAGGGAATGGATTTGATTAATAAAGGAATGCAAAAAGAGGGTTTTGAGGCTTTTAACATGTTGCCAGAATGGTTCTTTAAAATCGTATTTGTGGGAGGTTCGGGTCTTTTATCACCAAATAATACAAGTTTAACTACCTTGAATATGGAACCTGGTTATTATGTGGTTGAATGTTATGTGAAAATGCCTAATGGAAAATTTCATTCCACAATGGGAATGGCAAAAGCTCTGGTGGTTACTGAGGAGGTTTCTGATAACACTGCTCCAAAAGTTGACAATAAAATTAGGATTTCAAGTGAAAATGGAATCACTTTTAAAGATACCCTCTCAAAAGGCAAACAAATTTTTGAAGTGTACTTTGATGATCAGATTTCCCATGAGAATTTTGTTGGACATGACATAAATTTGGTGCGACTTGGAGAATCCGCTGATATTTCCGAACTTGAACATTGGTTAAATTGGGCAGATCCGAAAGGGCTTGTGACCCCAGCTCCTAATGGTTTTACTTTTTTAGGAGGTGTCAATGAAATGCCAACAGGATCTGTTGGATATTTTGAAGTAGCTCTTACACCTGGAGAATATTTTCTTATTTCTGAGGTGCCCGGAGCTTTGAGTAAAAAATTATATAAACCTTTTGTAGTATTACCTTAAACTAATTTATTTTATGAAAAATGTACTTATTACCGGTTGCAGTTCGGGATTCGGATTCGATGCAGCTAAATTTCTTTCAAAAAAAGGGCATCATGTTTATGCCAGTATGCGAAATGTGAGAAGCAGTAATGCTGAAGTTGCTTCTGAACTAAAGCAGTACGCCAATGACAATCACTATAAAATGGATATCGTGGACATCGATGTCACCTCCGACCAAAGTATCGATTCAGCCATGGCTGGTCTGCCTCCTATGGATGTATTGATCAATAATGCAGGCAAGGGCTATGGAGGACCCATTGAAGCATTTACCGGGAAACAATGCCTGGCTCAAATGGATTTAAATATTGTCGGACCTTTCAGGATGGCGAAGGCGGTTTTACCAGGGATGCGGTCAAAAGGTAGTGGTTTGATCATTCAAGTCAGCTCAATTGCCGGACGATGTGCTTTTCCCGGTTTTGGCATATATCATGCAAGTAAATGGGGCTTGGAGGGTCTCAGTGAATCGTTGCGTTATGAACTGGCACCTTTAGGTATTGATGTGGTTTTAGTGGAGCCAGGCCCTTTTGCAACTAACTTTTTTGGCGGGATTGAAGGAGCTCAGGAGGAAGATATTGCAGCTGCTTATAAGCACGTTGGTGAATTTAGTGATGGTTTTGCAACTAATGTGGAAACAATGTTCAATGATGATAATGCGCCAACGGACCCTATGATCATCGTCAGGATATTTGAAAATTTAATCAATGCACCGAATGGGAAGCGTCCTTTGAGAACCATAGGTGGCCTTGATTTTGGAATGCAGGCCTTGAATGATACTGTTGAACCAATTCGGAAAGCTGGTCTGGAAGCGATGGGATTATCCGAATGCGATGGACCATCGTCTTAGATGCCAATAAAATAAAATACCTCATCAGGAAACTTCCTGATGAGGTTTGTCAAAATACTTTTACTCAAAATAAACGATATTGACCTGATTATAGTTCGGAATATGCTTCCGCTTTGTTAACCACTTGGGTTACTCTTTTTTCTGTTCAGTTTGAAGGATTTTCTCCACCTTCAATTGATTCATTCATATAAGCTTCGCGTGCGCTGCTGAGCGTATCAATTTTTTTTAATTCTGCGAATCTCACCTGTTCTATTAATTCTAATAATTTTTGCATGATCTTAGGTTTTAATTAACTAGGTAAAATTACGATCGCAACATGCAAGTTGTTGCGACAGGATGTGTCGTAGGACGTTAAACTATTGTTAAGAAAAGAATGGGTGGTTAAAAAAGAACTAATAAAACTTATTCAGGTCTTCGACTAGTTCAGCTTCCTCAATAAGTTTGGATCTTATTTTATTCAATTCATCTATGTTGGCGTCTAGGGTGCGCCGCTTAGATGGATCTTTTTCAGATTCAAGTTGACTTTTTTTGTCTTCTATTTTGCCATCAATTTTTCTTAACTCTGTCTGATAATCTTCTGTAAACAAACTGTAATTATGATCATCAAATACTTCTTTCTGATTGTAAACGGCCATATGGTTTTCACTTAAATCAGGAAAGGGGATGATCTCCTGACCATATAAGTTAGAAAGTGATCCGACGCAGATCATCACGAATAAAAAAATTACCTTCATTACCTTTTATAATATGCTGCAAATTTAATACCTTTTTTTCAATTAATTACGACATGAAATGTCTATCAAACGAAGGTTTTATATTCGAGATGTATCATAAAAAAAGAGACCGCAACTGCGGTCTCTTATTAACTAAATATCGAATTTAGTCCTATCTATATTAAATGGAATTAGATTTGAACATGTAAGGTGATCGGTAACGTGTACGATACACCAACAGGCATTCCTCTTTGTTTACCTGGGGTAAGCGTGGGAAGCATATTTACAACACGTAAGGCTTCTTTTTCTAACCTTTTGTGCGGTCCTCTTGCTCTTGCATCTGATATTTTTCCTGTTTTATCAATCTTAAAAATGACATAAACTTTCTTTTTACCAGGAGTTAGACCAAGATCTTGTGACAAGCCAGTATTGTAATTTTTACTGATATGCTGCGTGATTTTATCTTGCAAACATTTCTTTTTTTGTTCTTTTGTTCCCTTACAACCCGGATAAACCGGTGGATCTTCAATAATAGCGAAAGGAATGTCCTGCTCTACCTGTTCCTCTTCAACTACTTCATCTATATCATCCATCGCGATGACTTCCACATACTCTGATTCGTCCGTTTCTGTAGATTCTAAGATGGTCTCTTCAATTTCTTGCTCGTCAGCAACAATTTCAATAACTTCCGGAGCTGGCGGCGGAGGTGGAGGTGGTTTTACTTCCTGGATTCTTTCAGTAATTGGAATATCAAAGATTTCCTCCTCCTGAATATCCATGGCGGATAATTCACTAACTGTTCGATCAAAAGATTTCCATTCGATGGCTGTATAGATGATCACTAGTGTTAATAATAAGCCTAGCTGAAAAAATATTTTGCTGTAGGCTCCAATTTCGGCTTTTGGGGATTTTTTAGCTAACATGACGGTTGCATTTAATGTTAGTATAAAATTAACATCAATTAAATCTTAAAATCATGACAATTGTCACTTTAATAATTTTTCTACATAATTATTGAAATATCAATATTAAATAACGTTTTCGTAATAAAAGATTCATTTATGTTCCAAAAACGAAAGGTTTTATTCTATTCCTGAAGTTTTTTATAAAGGAATAATCTGCCCAAACTCAGTCGATTTTTTGATGAAATAATTTAAGGATAGATCAGGTCCTGTTTGTTCTGAAAAAGTGAATTATTGAAGATCAATTCGGATCGAAATGCTGATTTATTTTTTTTTATTTTTTAACATAAATTTCTGTAACAAAACAATTGTTTTGTGCGTCTATAAAGCATATAAATTATCCAATTCAAGTAAGAATCGTAAAGGCATGTTTGATTTAGATCGCTGGCAAGAAATTTTTGAGACCATCGCAAAGAATAGGTTGCGAACTTTTTTGACGGGACTGTCAGTAGCCTCTGGTATTTTTATTCTTGTGATTCTGCTGGGATTTGGCAGGGGCATGGAAAATGGGATTCGGAAGGAGTTTGAAAGAGACGCATCGAACAGAATTATCGTTTGGACGCAAACCACAACCAAAGAATACAAAGGTCTCAATCCTGGAAGACGGATTCAAATGAAAAATGAGAATTTCGACCATATTGAAAAAGCCTATTCAAAAGAGCTTGAACACAGGTCGGCTATTTTCAGAGTGCCATGGGGTACAACTACTAATTATAAAAATGAATCGGTTTCTTATGCTATTCGCGGGATTCACCCTACATTTCAACAGATAGAAAATCAATTGATGGTGGATGGAAGGTATATTGATCATATGGACCTTAATGCGAGAAATAAGGTGGTAGTGATCAGCAGTAAAATTAAGAATGAGCTGCTGAAGAATGTAGAAGATCCGCTTCAGGAATACTTGCAGATATCAGGAATAAACTTTCGGATTATTGGTATTTACAGCGATTTAGGAGGAGATCGGGAGGAGAATAATCTCTATGTTCCTTTTACAACAGCACAAAGTGTATTTAACGGTGCGGACAAATTGAATAATTTGACCTTCACCTTAAAACCCGAAAAAAGTTTTGATGAGGCCGTACGGGCTTCAAATATTTTTACAGGAGAAATAAAGCAATACCTTCAGGAGGTGCATCAGGTATCTCCGGAAGATAATAGCGCCATTAACGTGCACAACATGTTGGATGAAGCGAAACGATTCTACACCTTAACAGATAACATAGCGTTCTTTTTCTGGTTTGTTGGTATTTGCACCATTATTGCGGGAGTAGTTGGGGTAAGTAATATCATGCTGATTATTGTAAAAGACAGAACAAGAGAAATTGGTATCAGAAAGGCATTAGGGGCCAAGCCCTGGTCCATTGTTGGAATGATCTTACAAGAATCTATTTTTGTAACCGCGGTTTCAGGATTTGCGGGTCTTATATTAAGTATGGGGCTTCTTGAAATTGTCGGTCCGAATGTAGAAGTAGATTATGTAGTAAATCCCTCTGTTGATTTTTCCATTGCAATGACAATGGTTTTTGTGTTGATCATTGCCGGGGCCATAGCAGGTTTTTTTCCTGCATGGAGAGCCGCCAGTATTCAACCAATAGAAGCTTTAAGAGACGAATAATTTTCAGATATGTTGAATAGAGATAAATGGAATGAAATTTTGGAGGTGCTTACCGCGAATTGGGTAAGAACACTGCTGACGGCATTCGGGGTATTCTGGGGGATATTTATTTTAATTCTTTTGTTGGCTGCAGGAAAAGGCTTAGAAAATGGCATCAGAATGGATTTTGGAGATACTGCGACCAATACCATGTTTATGTGGACACAAACGGTGACAAAATCCTATCAGGGGATGTCAAAAGGCAGAAATTTTAGTTATGATTTAAAGGATGTAAGAGAAATCCGAAATAATATTGACAATTTGCGATTCATTTCTCCGAGAAATCAATTGGGTGGATTTAGAGGAGGGTCTAATGTTGTGAGAGGTCTAAAGACAGGAGGATTCGATGTATATGGTGATTATCCTGAAATTATAAAGCAAGAACCAATGGATATTGTAGAGGGTAGGTTTATCAATTACAATGATATTGAAGAGAAACGAAAAGTAGCCATCATAGGACCTGCTGTAAAGAAGAGTCTGTACGAGTTTGGCGAAGAAGTTTTAGGAAGTTATATAAAAATTAACGGGGTAAATTTTATGGTAGTGGGCAGCTATGAGAAGAAAACCTCAGGTGGTGACGGAGAAGAGGAGCAGAAGCAGATCTTTGTTCCCTTTACAGCTTTTTCTCAGGCTTTTAACAGGGGGGATAAAGTTGGGTGGATGGCGATAACAGCTGTCGATGGCGTGCCTATTACGGATATCAAAGAAGAAATTTTTAGCCTTGTAAAAAGCAACCATAAAATTCACCCGGAGGACCAACGCGCCGTGGGTCACTTTGATCTTTACCAGCAATTCAGAAGGGTTGAAACCCTCTTTATGGCTTTAAAAGTGATCGCCTATTTTGTTGGGATTCTTGTGTTGCTTTCCGGGGTGATAGGGGTAAGCAATATTATGTTAATTGTGGTAAAAGAAAGAACAAGAGAGATTGGAATCAGAAGGGCCTTAGGGGCAAGTCCAAATAAAATTAGAGGTCAAATCTTATTGGAATCTGTCTTTTTAACCATCATATCGGGCATGGCAGGAATCGTATTTGGTGCCCTGTTAATTTATGGGTTAAATTATGCGCTTAGCATGGCAGACCCAATCGATATGTTTGCCAATCCGAGTGTTAATTTAGGTGTGGTGACCATTGCCTTGACGATACTCATCATTTCAGGATTGTTAGCAGGACTCATCCCCGCGCAGACAGCAGTAAAATTAAGACCCATAGAAGCTTTAAGAACAGAATAAATTAAATAGAAAAATAAGAACATGAAGAAGTCAATAACCATTTTTATACTTGTATTTATCATCGTCACCTTTGGAGGTGCTATGTACTATTTGTATTCAAAAAATCAGGAAGATCCTGTTGTTTATAATACGGAGAAACCAGCAACAAGAACGATTGTAAGGAAAACAGTTGCCACAGGTAGTATCCTGCCTTTAGAGGAAGTTATTATCAAACCTAATATTTCCGGTATCATTGAAGAAATATATGTGGAAGGCGGAGATTTGGTAAAGGCCAACGACTTGATTGCAAAAATTAAAGTCGTACCTAATTTGGCTGCTTTAAATCAGGCGCAGAATGCCATTGAAACGGCTCAGATTGCCTTGAATGATGAAAAAAGAAGGTTTGAAAGACAGAAAAGCCTGTTTGATAAAGGCGTCATTTCGAAAGAAGAAATGGAACGCGCCGAAGTGAGTTATAAGCAATCTCAGCAAACTTATTCTGCGGCCGTAAAGAATTATGACATTGTAAAAACGGGTTCTACCAAAGGTCTTGGGAATTCGGCGAATACATTGATCAGGTCGACTGTTTCAGGTATGGTACTTGAAATGCCGGTTGAAGTTGGGAATCAAGTGATTTTGAGCAATAATTTTAACGAGGGAACAACCATAGCTGCTCTTGCCGATGTGAATAGAATGATCTTTGAAGGGAAGGTTGACGAATCAGAAGTCGGTAAGATCAAGGAAGGTTATCCTTTAGAAATTACTGTAGGTGCCATTGAAGGAGCTACTTTTGACGCGGTATTGGATTATATAGCCCCAAAAGGGAAACTTGAAAACGGTGCTATTCAGTTCGAAATAAAAGGAACGCTTCACAAGTCGGATACAACATTTATTAGAGCTGGCTTAAGTGCGAATGCGTCCATTATATTAGCAAGAGCTGATAGTGTATTATCCATTAAGGAGGCTTTGGTACAATTTGATGAAGAATCAAAAAAGCCCTATGTTGAAATTAAAGCAGGTGAAAAAGATTTTGAACGCAGAGATATTACCTTAGGGATCAGCGATGGTTTGAATGTAGAAATTAAGGAAGGTCTTTCAGAAGAAGATGAAATTAAAGTTTGGAATAAAATTAAGAATCTATAGCAATGAATAAAGCTGGAATCTGAGGGAAATTCCAGCTTTAGAAGCTATTTTAAGTTACTGATGTTAATTGCCGCTTAGGGTCGCGTTGTATTCTTGTATTTCGTCCCAGCTGTTGGAGAAGGTTTCAGACATACCTCTATCAAAAGCATTCCATGAATTTTCTCCGTTAACTTTTAAGAAATGCTCTTTGAATTTCATATCATCGTCGTATTCTGCCCAACTTTTTGAGAACCCTACAGTTGCGAGGTGCCTGCCGATCTTATATCCTTGGCGAAATTCATTGTCAAATACACCCCAGGGATTGTCACCATCCATGTCTTTTATGGTTTTGCTGATCTGACCCAAAAGGTGATCAATTTGATAGCCTTTTCCTTTAGCCACTTCCCAATATCTTACATGAAGAATTTTGTACGGAGGTGTATCTTCAGTCATCATATCCAGATTTGATACTTTGGAATCTTGTTTCCAATACTCTCCTGAACTGATTTTTTTAACATTTGGCATCACATTATCTCTCCAATCTTCATCATGTCCACCATCCGAAGGTCTGCCGTCCAGATGTGAATAATTCAAGGGCCCCATTCTCCAAACAACTTTGCCTGTATTAGGTCCGGTAACAACGTTGTACACATTCGCTGTATAAGGAGCTTCATTGTGATATTTCTTATTGTGCTTTGCCATAGCCTCACCAAATGCTTTGAGTTTTGTGTTGTCTGGTGTTATGTAAAAGCTCTCCCACATGGCGTAGGAGGACTCTTCTTGTGCTGAAATGATTGAAACAGGTCCAAAGAGAAACAGACTAAGAATTAAGATGGATAGTACTTTTTTGTTCATGGTGTTTAGTTTTAGTTAAGATGATTTTTTGGAACAAAAGAAAAAAATGGTTAGTTGATTCCGATGATTCTAATTATTGAAGGGACAAAGAAAGTGAAGATGTGAATGCCTTGAAAATGATTTTGGACGAAACGACCAAATTATGGTCCGACGAGGTATAATTATTTACCGAAGGGAAAATGGAATTTGAAGGAAATAGAGAATTTGAAAAGATTTAAAGAACCTGTCTATAATTTAGGACAATTACCACAGTTAAACTTACCCTTTTTCTTATATTTTTTGCAACACTTGGTTTTCTTTTTGGCGGTATCCATATCTATACAGCTATAATCGAACACGAAGTAGGGTGCAGAATTGGGCATAATATCTTCTTATTTTTATTTAAACTAATTCTAAATAGACGACAAATGTAAACAAAAAATGAATGTTTCAATCTGATTAAAGTCATTTTTATTTTTTTTAACATTTGCATGTTTCTGGCCCATACGTATTGTTTGCGTATAACCTGTTTTGTATCCTGACTTCAGGATCTAATAAGAAGCTTTTGAAGCATATTTTTATGACTTTAGCATCTATGCAATGAAAAATGATATTTATCATTTTTTTTTATAGCTATTCTATGAAAACATCTTATTTTTGTCAATCATTTCTTACAAATTGAAAGAATTTATAAATGGATAGGTTTTCGTTTTTGAATACTGTACATACCGGATTTATTGAAGAATTGTATCAGCAATACCTCAAGAATCCCGACAGCGTTGAACCAAGTTGGAAGAGTTTTTTTCAAGGTTACGATCTTGCAAATTCTGATTATAGCCTGGAAGATGAAGAGGTAGATGTTGAGATTCCACAGCAAGTCTACAAAGAGTTTAAGGTCATTGAGTTAATTAATGGCTACAGGACCAGAGGGCATTTGTTTACAAAAACCAATCCGGTTAGAAACAGACGCCAATATAGTCCAACACTGGATTTAGATAATTTTGGTCTCGGTAACGAAGATCTGAATACGATTTTCAATGCGGGTAGCATACTTGGATTGCCGCCATCAAAGCTGAGTGATATTGTACGCCATTTGGAGAGTATTTATTGTGATTCTATTGGAATTGAATATATGTTTATCAGAAACCCGGAAGAAATTCAATGGTGGCAGGATAAATTGAACGAGAATGATAATCATCCAAAGTATGAGGATAGTACCAAAAAGTATATTCTATCCAAATTAAACCAGGCAGTAACTTTTGAGCAATTTCTTCAAACCAAATATGTAGGGCAGAAGCGATTTTCCTTAGAAGGAGGCGAGACGCTTATTCCTGCTTTAGGTGGTTTGTTTAGAATTGCCGCCGAACGGTTTGATGTAGATGAATTTGTGTTAGGTATGGCCCACAGGGGGCGACTAAACACGCTGGTGAATATAT
This sequence comes from Lutimonas sp., assembly GCF_051011215.1. NCBI lineage: Bacteria > Pseudomonadati > Bacteroidota > Flavobacteriia > Flavobacteriales > Flavobacteriaceae > Lutimonas > Lutimonas sp. Next base: position 9,195 of record NZ_JBPCUJ010000053.1, on the reverse strand, counting down.
TTAGAAAACCCATACGAGAGCTGTTTAATGAATTTGATGGGAAAGATTATGCGGAAGATGATTTTGACGGGGACGTTAAATACCACCTTGGGTCTACCATTAAGAAAACACTAAAAAGTAATAAACAGATTACCATGAATCTGGTTCCCAATCCTTCGCACTTAGAAACAGTAGGTGCGGTAGCTGAAGGAATAGCCAGGGCCAAAATTGAAGAAGATTACAAGGGTGATTCTTCTAAGATTTTACCAGTAGTGGTGCATGGTGATGCCGCTGTTGCGGGTCAGGGAATCGTGTATGAACTCATCCAAATGAGTAAGCTTAAGGGCTATTCAACAGGAGGAACCGTGCATATTGTGGTCAATAATCAGATTGGTTTTACCACCAATTATTTGGATGCGAGATCAAGTACCTATTGCACAGATGTTGCAAAGGTTACCTTATCACCTGTATTGCACGTAAATGCAGATGATGTAGAAGCTGTAACTCACGCAGTTTTGATGGCATTGGATTTTAGAATGAAATTTAAAAGAGACATTTTTATTGATCTTCTGGGCTACAGAAAATACGGACATAACGAGGGGGATGAACCCAGGTTTACACAACCTATGTTATATAAAGCCATTGCAAAACAACCGAATCCTAGGGATATTTACAATGCGAAATTAATTAAAGAAGGTGTTATTGATGAACAATACCTGCCTGGTTTAATTGAAGAATATAAAGGTTTACTGGAAAAAGAGTTTAACAGATCAAAAGACGATTCTGCGAGTAAAGTAAATCCTTTTATGGCCAATGTCTGGAGTGGATTTATGCACCAGGATCTGGATGGTTTGTTATTAAGTGTGGGTACCAAATATCCTAAATCCCGACTGGAAAAAATAGCAAAGATCGTTTCAACCGTTCCGGAAGGAGTAAAACTTCTCAGAAAGGCTGAGAGAATTTTAAAAGACCGCTCTAAGATGGTTTTTGATACCAATAAAATGGACTGGAGCATGGGCGAGATTTTTGCCTTTGGAAGTTTATTGGAAGAAGGATACAATGTAAGAATATCCGGACAGGATGTTGAAAGAGGAACCTTTTCGCACAGACATGCTATTTTAAGAGATGAAATTTCTTCGAAAAAGGTGAATTTACTGAATACCAATCCAAAGAATAAGGGGGTGATGAGCATATTCAACTCGTCCTTATCTGAATACGGCGTTTTAGGATTTGATTATGGCTATGCCATGGCAGCTCCGAATACCCTGACAATATGGGAAGCGCAATTTGGTGACTTTAGTAATGGGGCTCAAATTATGTTTGATCAATATATTTCTGCTGCAGAAGATAAATGGAAGCAGCAAAATGGAATTGTCATCCTTTTACCTCATGGATATGAAGGTCAGGGATCTGAGCATTCTTCAGCCAGAATAGAACGTTATCTGCAGTTATGTGCCAATGATAATATGACGGTTGCGAACTGTACCAATCCTGCAAATTTCTTCCACTTGCTGAGAAGACAAATGAAAAGAAATTTCAGAAAACCCTTGGTAGTATTTACCCCAAAGAGTTTGTTACGACATCCTTTGGCCGTCTCTGAACTTAAAGAATTTACCGATGGTGAATTTCAGGAAGTAATAGACGATACGGTTTCACCAAATGAAGTTAAACGAGTGGTGTTTTGTACCGGGAAGTTTTATTACGATCTGTTAGATGCCAGAAATCAGAATGGAAGAAATGATGTGGCCCTGATCAGATTAGAGCAAATTTTCCCATTGCACGAAGAGAAAATTGAGAAGGTCATAAAGAGATATGAAAATGCAGAGGATTATATTTGGGCACAGGAAGAACCGCGCAATATGGGAGCTTGGAGTTATATGTTGCAGCGTTTTGAATTAAAGGATCTGAAAGTGCGGTCCAGAAAGTATTATGCGGTGCCTGCAGCTGGATCCTCCACACGATTTAAAAAGAGACATTTCAGAGTTATTGAAAGTGTATTTGATAATAAAACAACAGAATAATATCATTATAAATTAGAAATAAAATGATTTTAGAAATGAAAGTTCCCTCACCAGGGGAGTCTATTACTGAAGTAGAAGTTGCCACTTGGTTGGTAGAAGACGGTGACTATGTTGAAAAGGATCAGGCAATAGCAGAAGTTGATTCAGACAAGGCAACGCTTGAATTACCCGCGGAAGAAAGTGGTATCATTACGTTAAAGGCTGAAGAAGGCGACGCCGTTGATGTAGGTGCGGTAATTTGCCTGATAGATATGAGCGCTGCAAAACCTTCAGGATCTGCTGCAAAAGCGAAACCTGAAGTGGAATCTGTAAAGGACGTAGCCGAGGAGGCACCTGCACAGGAAGCTGAAAAAGCAACCTATGCAACGGGAACAGCTTCTCCTGCCGCGAAAAAAATCCTGGCAGAAAAGAATATTGACCCTTCTCAGATAAAGGGTACCGGTAAAGATGGACGTATTACCAAGGATGACGCAGTAAATGCTACACCGTCGATGGGTGAAGCCTTGAATGAAGAAAATAGAAAAAGTGATAGAAAGAAGCTTTCAATGTTGCGCCGTAAGGTGGCTCAGCGACTCGTTTCAGTAAAAAACGAAACGGCGATGCTTACAACTTTTAACGAAGTTGATATGAAGCCAATCTTTGACTTGAGAAAGAAGTATAAAGAAACCTTTAAATCCAAACACGAAGTAGGTTTAGGATTTATGAGTTTTTTCACCCTTGCAGTAGTAAGAGCCTTAAAATTATTTCCTGATGTAAATTCAATGATCGATGGAGATTTTAAAATTTCCTATGATTTTGCAGATATTTCAATTGCAGTTTCTGGCCCTAAAGGTCTGATGGTTCCTGTGATTAGAAATGCAGAGGATTTGAGTTTTAGAGGTGTTGAAAGCGAGGTGAAACGGTTGGCTATCAGAGCCAGAGATGGTCAAATTACTGTTGATGAAATGACTGGAGGAACCTTTACCATTACAAATGGCGGTGTTTTTGGGTCAATGTTGTCTACTCCAATCATCAATCCACCACAGAGTGCTATTTTAGGAATGCATAACATTGTTGAAAGACCTGTCGCAATTGATGGAAAGGTGGAGATCAGACCTATTATGTATGTGGCTTTGTCTTATGATCATAGAATTATCGATGGCAAAGAATCCGTAGGTTTTCTGGTAGCTGTTAAGGAAGCGCTTGAGAACCCGGTGGAGTTATTAATGGACGGAAACGAGAAAAAGGCCTTGGAGCTTTAAACGTTTCAGCCTGTTTCTGACTGTTTTGAAAGCGCCAGTCGTTTTTGATGAATAAATGAGAATCTTAGATACAACAAGAAGTATCCAAGAATAAGTAAAGCAAACAGGTGAATTACATCACCTTTGATATTTACCAATACAGCCCCTTGCCCAGCCAGCTTATTAAAGACGGTGAAGTAAGGGGTTGATGGTAAAAGGTTGGCTACCAATTGCAAGGCCTTTGGCATCACTTCTATAGGCCATGAATATCCGGATACCAAAAATAAAGGATAGGTTGAAAATGCCATTATTTCAGTCCAGCCAATGGCAGTTTTAAAAAAGGTGCCTAACAGAACAGTATATACCATAACGGCCAAAATAAACACAGAACTCAATATAAAATGAAGGAATTCTGAACCTTTAAAATCCAGGTGGTAATAGGGAAAGATTACTTTGTAAAACAGAAAAAAAAGCGAGGCGTACAAAATAAAATAATAGCTTCCTTTTGCTGTAAATATTTTTACGAATTCAAAGAAGTTTACAGATGGGTTTGATAAGCTTTTGAAATGTACCAATTCATGCAAAACACTTTGACCAAACCCAATGATAAGTGTTTGCTGAATGATGAGGACCAAGAGTATAGGAAGTAGGTAATCCCCATAATTATTCGTAGCATTAAAAATTGATTTAATCACTGGCATAATAGGCTGTGCCTGTTGCTCTGCCAATTCGGCCGGAACCTTGCTGCTGATTAAATAACTCAGCCGAACCCCGCCCGCTACGGTGAGCATCACTTGTTGCACACCCTTGTTGATGTCATTCGAGGTTAAAAATTTTGTATTGTTCAAGATCAGTTCAACCGTCGATCCGTCTAAATTAAGTGTGTTTTTTTCAAAGTCTTTGGGGATGATCAAAATTCCTTGAACTTCCAAAGAATTGAATAAAAAAAGTGCATCCTCCAGATTAGAATAAGCTCCTTTTACTTTTATTTTTTCATTAGTGTCAATCAATTGGCCCACTTTTCTTGATAAGCTGCTATGATCATTATCAACGATGACAATGGGTATGTTTGCGACATCTTTTTCTTTGTAAATGGAACCTACAAAAAAAGCGTAAAAAATGGGAGCAATTAAACAAGTCAAAAGGATACTCTTATCTTCAATGATCAGTGCAAGTTCCTCTTTAATTATTTGGATAAAACTTCTCATGACGCCATTTTTTTAAGATGAAACATCAGCCCTGCAGTACTTATGATATAAGCAAAAAGGATAAATAACAACATGGCAATTACCTGAGGAATAAGGAATGAAAAAGAATTTCCCATTTCGAGGCCTTTGATATAGGTTTTTAAAAAGTGTGTATAAGGAATCAAATTGGCATACCAGCTGTTAAAGGCAGGCATCGCAATAATGGGAAAGGTAAAACCACTAAAGACAAAAGCCGGGGAATTATATACAAAGGCAACATCCATGGCAATCGCCTGATCTTTAAACAGTATAGAAATCATTAGACCCAATGAGGCGTTTGTGATGACAAAAATTAAAACGATCCATAAGAATGAAAGTGTGTTTTTCGCAGTAGGGATTCCTAACACAGGATGAATAAATGAAAAAATCAAGAGGGCAATCATCATTCCGATTACTGTATAGACAAGAAGTTTTCCAAAGAAGATGTTTAAGATATTATGCTCGGACATATTCCAAAGTTCTTGAAAACTATCGCTTTTAAATTCTGAATTAATGGATCTGGTAGCCAAAAAGAATACGATCATCTGCAGTAAAACAGTGGTTAATCCGGGTACCAGATAGTATAAATAATTATAATGAGGATTAAACAATGCCCTGGTTTGTGTGGTAATGGGCATCACCATTTTCAGAGCTTTTTCGTAAGGGATTCCTTTCAAAGTGAGCGATGTCAGGGTGATTTTTGCCGATAGGGTATTGATAAAGGTAGCAGCTTCTTTATACAAGAGGTTTCCATAGATAATATTGGATGAATTGGTATAGACGATGAGTTTTTCCTGTTTTCCCAACATGATGTTTTTAGAAAAATTTTCGGGAATATAATAGAGACCTTTAATTTCAGGATGGCTAAGAAAGATGTTATCGAGTTTGTCTTCTGAAGAGAAATAAGCGACAATTTCTATTTTAGGAGAAGCTTGAATATTATCAATTACTTCTTGGCTGAAAGGTGTTTTGTCATTATCCAGAACGGCCACTTCCACCTTTGATACGGCACCTTCCTGATAGATAGACCCCAAGTAAAGGAAAATCCCCAGCGGAATAAAAATAATTAAAACCCAGGCAGATGATCTGGCTTTAAGTCTTGTTATCTCTCTTACAAATATGTTTTTTATGGCTCTCAAAGACGAATATTGATGCTCATTCCAGGACGTAAATCTTTATTAGGTTCAGTAGGGTGAAGATGAATTTCAAAGGTCTTCATATCCATTCTACCCTTATCCGCAGTTGGAATCCAATCAGCAAAGTCAGCCATTGGAGAAATGTACGATACTTCGAAGTTTCTTGTTTCATTATCAAATGCAGGGAGACTTCCTTCAATTTCACTTCCTAAACTAAAATTCGAAAGTTGATCTTCCCGAACGTGCAAAACGGCATGTATGTCCTCTAATTTTTGAATTGTAAATATGGGATATCCAGCGGGCATTATTTCACTTTCCTGAGCCATTTTTGCCGAGATTTCTCCGGATACCGGCGCATAAATCTTCAATTCTTTATAATAAGCCCTGGCTTCATTTACTTTTCCTTCAACGGCATCCATCTGACCTTTGGCAGCTTGTTTGTCTTCATCTCTCGCCCCTTTTTTAGCCATTTCAAAGAGAGATTCCGCAGCCTTCATCTGTTCTTCTGCTGCATTTCTCTTAAATGTCATTTCGTCCATTTGCTGGGCCGAGATAAGACTGTCTTTGTACATGTTTAATAGTCGTTGATATGATTTGTCGGCAAAGATAAACTGGCTTTTAGCCATTTCATATTTATTCTTAACAGCAATAATTTCTTCTTCACGGGCTCCTTTATTTGCCTTTTCATTTACAGAGGCTGCAGCCGAATAAACACCTTCTGCCTGTTGAATTTTTGCATCCAGAATTTCACTGTCTATGGAGGCCAATAATTGACCCTTTTCAACTGACTCACCCAGGCTTACGAAAACACTATCGATTCTTCCGGGTACTTCAGATGCCACTCTTATTTGTGTTGTTTCAAACAGACCCACATACACTCGTTTATCAGAGGCATCAGGCTTTAAAAGCATCAAAATGATGATACCAGTGAGGATAATAAGTACCGGCACTAATAAAACGATTATTTGAGATTTTTTTTTCATATCAAATTAATTATTGAGATTATTCAAGTTTAAACTACCAGAGGCAATAAGCAGGTCAAGTGCCGCCTGTCTTTGCAAAGCAATTGTTTTGTAATATTCCAGAACTGATTCCTGGTAGTCGGTTTCGGCCTCTAGTCTTTCGGAAATGTTGATCAACCCTTCTCGATAACTTGCAATGGCAAGTGTTAATGCATTAAAGGCGACTGTCTGCTCCTTGTTTTTAAGAAGGACTTGCTCATTTTTTACTTCAAATTCAATGGCGACCTTCTTCTCAAAGAGAGCTAGTTTTTCTTCTGCATCATTTTTTTTATTCTCTGCCATGTCTTTTTCAATTGTCGTTTTTTGGATGGCATTGTCATTTTTTAATCCAGTGAAAATGTCCCATTGAAACCCAACCCCTACAAGATAGGCAGGCCAGCCTTGGAAATAATTTAGATCGAGATTTATTGGTTGCTCAGAAATGGGTGTTTCATAAGGAGTGGCTATACTTGTGTCAAATAGATTAAAGTAGCTTAAGGTGGCAAAGGCCTCTACTTTGGGTAAAAAGTTATTTCTATTCATTTTTAATTTGTACTCATATGCTTCGATGGATGCTCGCAAGGCTTGAAGCTCTGGTCTATCCTGGTAGTTTTGATCTTGTTGCTGAAAGCTCCAGGGTTTTAGTTCAAATTTCATTCTTTCAATAGAGCCGATTTCTTCGCCTGTAAGCATTGAAAGTTTGAGGTGCAGTAATCTAAGATTTCCTTCTAATTCCATTTTTTTTGAAGCCAAGTTAAGTTCGGCTACTGAAATTTTTTCACGTTCAAAAGGGGTGGCCAGCCCATTCTCGATGGCAACCTTTACTTTTAATTTCTCTTTTGATAGCCTTCTCTCACTCTCTATTATAACAACTTTGGATTTCTCAAGAAGTTCTATTTTATCAAATGTGTCGATTACATCTTTTATAATAATCGCTTTTTCGCTATCCAACATAAAATTCTTGGCCTTTATTTTTTCCTTACTTGCTTTGGAGCCATAGTTTACCTGTAAGCCTGAGAATAACAATGCCTTTGCTGTTAAATTCGTGTAAAAAAACTGACCCTTGGCATCAAATTCAGATTCTCCATCGAATAATTCGATACCAGAGATTGGAAGTTGAAAGGTAGGAATGTCAACATTGAGATTTGCTGAACCATAGGCATAGCCTCCATTCATGCTCAAGGTTGGTATAAAGTTTTGCCTGATTTCTCTACTTTCGATGCTATCGATCATTAAATCATTTGACGCATTTTTTAAGGAATAACTTTTTTGCAAACTGAGTTGGATTAATTCCAAAGATTCCTTTGATAAATTTTCCTGACCATAGGAGTAGGTCCAAAAAAAGATAAAAGCGCTGATAATAATATATTTCATAAGACAATAAATTCAATAAAAAGAGATTGATAGGCCGGAAGTAATCATAAGAATAAAACTATTCTTCAATAGCTAAAATCCATGAGGCTTCACCCGCTTTTAGGGTATAATGATGTGTTTTGTAACCACCGCTAGGACAACAATTCGGGTCACCTTCTTTGTAAACAGGGTATTTTCGAAATAGCTGATCATTCTCAAAATAGATGGAATCATGACCCATATAGCCATAAAAGGACCCATTTAACTGAACATCATTTTCCGTAATTTCAGGTATGTAAATACTTGTTAAACTCAGGTCCTGATTTGATGCAAAGCCAAAAATACTGCCATAGGAACCAGATCCAGAAGAAGAAGTAATCAGGTATAGCTCATCATATCCGTTATGGTCTAAATCCACGATGTTAGCATACTGAAGTGGATCGGCATCCTTAATTATAAGACTGTCATTCATATTCTCAAAATCAGCACTTACAACGGTAAAATCATTGAGTCCGCCGGTCTTTTCCCTGATAATAAGTTGAATATTTTTACCGGTGGAAGTTCGCAGGGCCTGATTCTTAATGGACCTCATTTCGTCTCGAAATTCTTTAATGGGTATTTCAGTTGATTGCTTGTTTTGATCTTTTACAGTTTCTTTATTTTTACATGAACAGACCAAAAGAACTATAACTAACAGGGGGATTGTAGTTTTCATCAGCTATTATTTATTTTTTCAAATATTGATACAATGAGATAAGAATTAAAACGATTAAAAAAGGGTAAATGAAAATAAGATCGACTCTTATTAAAGGGTCTGATGGTGGATTATTTCTTGCCCAAAACCAAACGCCTAACTCCCAAAATAAATATCCCAAAAGTAAAGCAACAGTTATTCTTTGAATACGTGTGGTCTCTTTCATAGTATTGGGACATAATAACCCGTAAAATACGAAAAAATACCTTCAGGAAAAATATTTTCGGTACTGATCAACTCGAAAATCGAGGGTGGAGTAATTTTTATTATTCCTTTTGCGGTTCTTATAGAGTGGATCTCCGCCAATTGATCTGTTCGCAGCATTTGAAGGTGAAATCAACGAAACTGTCTTGATTACTCGGTTTCCTATTCTGAATTGATGCCTTCTTGGTCGATTGGAATTGGTGGCTATGAAATCAATGTTTAGCGACTTTATGAACTTTCTGAATAGGTATTCCGGACCATTTTTACTATTTCCTCCCATGAATAGAATTGTTGTGATCCC
>NZ_JBPCUJ010000052.1:0-6712 GCF_051011215.1 Lutimonas sp. | reverse complement strand
AGCTCGTAAGAAATTCCAGTTCTCTAAACGTTAATCTGGAAATTATTCAATTGTTTTTGAATAATAAGCGTAAAGTAAAAAAGAATAAACTGTTGTCGTACAAGTCTAGCATCCAAATGATTGAGATTCATAAATTTAGATTGACTACTTAATCATTGCGAAAACCCACGGAACGTAAACTAAAACAAAATGGCAAACATTGAAATAAAAGAATTAATCGATTCGGGAGTTCATTTCGGACACCTTACTAGAAAATGGAATCCAAACATGGCTCCTTATGTATATACTGAGCGTAAAGGAATCCATATTATCGATTTATACAAAACTGCTGCAAAAATCGAAGAAGCCGGTTCAGCTTTAGGAAAAATTGCAGCCTCAGGTAGAAAAATATTATTTGTAGCTACCAAAAAACAAGCAAAAGACATCGTTGCTGACAAAGCAAAAAGCGTAAACATGCCTTTTATCACTGAGCGCTGGCCAGGTGGTATGTTAACCAACTTCGTCACTATTAGAAAAGCTGTTAAAAAAATGGCTTATATCGATAGAATGAAGAAAGATGGTTCTTTTGAAGCATTATCAAAAAGAGAGAAATTACAGATCAACCGTCAAAGAGCTAAACTAGAAAAGAATTTAGGTTCTATTGTAGATATGACGCGTTTACCAGGTGCAATTTTAATAGTTGATATTAAAAGAGAGCACATCGCTGTTGCTGAAGCACAAAAATTAAACATTCCAATTTTTGCGATGGTAGATACAAACTCTGATCCAAGACCAATTGACTATGTAATTCCATCAAATGATGATGCATCTAAATCTATAGATAAAGTGCTTTCTTACTTGGCTGAATCTATTTCTGAAGGATTGGCTGACAGAAAGAAAAGTAAAGAGCAAGATGCTGCTCCAGCTGCTCCGGCAAAAGCAAAAGAAAAAGTTGCTGCTGAAACGGTTGAAGCTGCTAAGCCTGCTGAAGCAAAGAAGGAAGAAAAATAATTGTAGAACTTGTTATTGACACAATAACGACTAAACATATAATAAGATGAAAATAACAGCTGCTGAAGTAAATAAGTTAAGAAAAGCGACCGGTGCGGGAATGATGGACTGTAAAAAGGCATTAGTTGAGGCAGAAGGAAATTTTGATTTGGCGATTGAAATTTTACGTAAACAAGGTCAGAAAGTTGCTGCCAAAAGAGCAGATAGAGAGTCAACTGAAGGTGCTGCCATTGCTGTAGTAAATTCAGACAGTACAGAAGGTGCTGTAATTGTTTTAGGTTGTGAAACTGATTTTGTTGGAAAAAACGAATCATTCGTAAACCTTGCAAAAGAATTGGCTCAAAGAGCATTAAACAGTTCTACTAAAGAAGAATTGATGAATGCTGATTTTGGTGGAATTACTGTTCAGGAAAAGTTAATCGAACAGACTGGTGTAATCGGTGAAAAGATTGAACTTTCTGCATTCGAAAAGATCTCTGCTCCATATGTAGGATCATATATCCACTCTGGTAAGATTGCTACGATCGTAGGTTTATCTGCCAAAGTTGATGGTGCTGAAGAAGTTGCGAAGGACGTAGCTATGCAAGCTGCGGCTATGAACCCTATCGCACTTAATGAAAGTGGTGTTGATCAGGAAGTAATTGATAAGGAGATTGAAATTGCAAAAGATCAATTACGTTCTGAAGGAAAGCCGGAAGCAATGCTTGATAAGATTGCAGAAGGAAAACTTAGACGTTTTTTCAAAGACAATACATTGGTAAATCAGGACTTTATCAAAGACAGCAAAGTTAGTGTTGCTAAGTATGTGAAGTCAATTGGTGATGTTGAAGTTATCGAATTTAAAAGAGTAGCCTTAGGTTAATCTTTCAAATAATTTTTTAAAAACCCTGGATGCGTATCCAGGGTTTTTTTTTGACTTAGAAATTCAAAGGGCTAACACAGGTTGCATGCTCGACAGGTATTCGATTCATATCTCCGTATTTTATAGAAAAAACTTGAATTTTCCATCCGTAATATTTATTATATTTGCACTACTTACAAAGTAATCTATGAAATATAAAAGAATTCTCTTAAAGTTAAGTGGTGAAGCCTTAATGGGCGATAGAAACTACGGTATTGATCCAGTAAGACTGGCTGACTATGCTTCTGAAATTAAAAATATTATTGATAAGGGCATCGAAGTCGCCATTGTAATTGGTGGTGGAAACATCTTTAGAGGGTTGGCCGGAGCGAGCAACGGAATGGACCGCGTTCAGGGAGATTATATGGGAATGCTGGCAACCATTATCAATGGACTAGCCCTGCAAAGTGCCTTAGAAGAATCAGAACTTCAGACAAGATTACTTACTTCAATTGAAATGAAACAAATAGCTGAACCTTTTATCAAAAGAAGGGCAGTAAGACATCTTGAAAAAGGGCGTGTTGTAATTTTCGGTGGTGGTACTGGTAACCCTTACTTCACAACTGACACCGCAGCCGTATTAAGAGCGATAGAGATAAATGCAGATGTAATTATCAAAGGTACACGTGTAGATGGCATCTATACTTCTGACCCTGAAAAGGATGCTTCGGCCGTTAAGTTTGAAAATATTACCTTTAAGGAAGTCATGAGCAAAGATCTGAAGGTTATGGATATGACGGCATTTACGCTGAGTGAAGAAAATGACCTGCCTATCATTGTTTTTGACATGAATAAAAAGGGCAACCTGATGAAAGTAATTTCAGGCGAAAATGTTGGAACACTAGTTAATTCATAAATTTTTTTAATCATGAACGAGGAAATTCAATTTATAATAGATTCGGCCATCGAAAAAATGGACAGCGCCATTCATCATTTAGAAGCAGAATTTGTAAACATAAGAGCCGGAAAGGCAACTCCATCCATGTTGAGTAGTGTAAAAGTCGAATATTATGGGGCTTTAACACCTTTGAGCCAGGTAGCAAACGTAAACACGATGGATGCACATACCATCACTGTTCAACCTTGGGAAAAACAATTGATTCCAGAAATTGAAAAGGGTATTATGAATGCTAATTTAGGTTTTAATCCAAGTAACAATGGAGAAAGTGTGATTATCAATGTGCCTATTTTGACTGAAGAAAGAAGGAGAGACTTGGCAAAACAAGCTAAATCTGAAGGCGAAAATGCCAAGGTGAGCATTCGAAATGACAGAAAAGAAGCCAATAATGAGTTAAAAAAACTCGATATATCTGAAGATATGCTCAATAATTCAGAACAGGATGTTCAGGATTTGACTGACAAGTATATCAAAAAGGTAGACGCTCTTTACGTAGTTAAAGAGAAAGAAATTATGACCGTTTAATCAAAATACCCACGTATCAACTTTTTGATTTAATACACTTCAAAAGATTCAAGATAATGTTGATTGCAGATAAAGCAGAACGCTTTTAAAACCTTTGTTTATGAATTTTTGGCAAGTTGTATCTCGGTTTATCTTAACTCAAAGAATATTAATTCTTGTTGTTCTTGCTGCCATTACGGTACTTCTAGGTTCTAAGATTCAAAATATTAAATTCTCCCATTCTGAGGCAAACCTCCTTCCAAAGGATCATGAGGAGAATATTAAATATGATCACTTTCTTGATATTTTTGGTGAAGAAGGAAACATGATCATCCTGGCTGTGCAGGATTCCAGTTTATTCAAAGTTGAGAACTTTAATAAGTGGAATGAATTTTCACACAAACTTGATGCCTATCCGGAAGTTGATTTCTCTGTTTCGATTGGAGACATCAAAAAGCTGAAAAAAGATAAAAAGAATCAGCAATTTATTGTTGAACCTATTTATGAAAACACTCCGTCCACGGACGAGGAGGTGGCTAATATTCGCAATGAGCTATTCGAAAAACTCCCGTTCTACGATAATATACTCTTCAATAAAGAAACGGGAACCGTTCAGACCGCTATATACTTAGACAAGGCGATTGTCAACACAAAGAAAAGAGAACGTTTTGTTTTTGATGTACTGAATCCCTATGTTGAGGCCTTTGAAAAGGATACTGGATTGGATGTGCGCGTATCCGGAATGCCTTTTATCAGAACAATGAACGCTCAAAATATCATTGATGAAATTGGCCTTTTTGTAGGCCTGGCATTGTTTATAACCTCTTTAATTTTCTGGTTATTTTTCAGGTCTTACAGAGCAACATTTATCACCATGACCGTTGTGAGTATCGGGGTGGTATGGGCCCTAGGTTTTATTGGTTGGTTTGAATATGAAATATCCGTTTTAATGGCATTGATCCCGCCACTGACCATCGTGATTGGGGTACCGAATGCAATCTTTCTCATCAACAAATACCAGCAGGAAGTCAAAAAACATGGTAACCAGGCAAAATCCTTGCAAAGAGTGATCTCAAAAATAGGAAATGCCACGTTGATGACAAATATCACGACGGCATCCGGGTTTGCAACTTTTATCTTTACAAACAGTCAGTTGCTGAACGAATTCGGTATCATTGCTTCTATCAACATCCTGGCTATTTTTGTTTTGTCTTTATTGATAATACCCATTATCTATAGCTTTATGCACAAGCCGAATGACAAGCACTTACAGCATCTTGAAAGAAAATGGATAGATGCCATTGTCAATTGGATGGAAAATACGGTCAGGCATCACCGAATTGCTATATATGTATCTACGGTATGTATTATTGTTGCAAGTATTATTGGTGTCTATATGATTCGCGTTTCAGGTAGTTTAATTGAAGACATGCCTAAAGGGAAGCAATTTTATAAAGATATCGTGTTTTTTGAGCAAGAATTTGGAGGCATCATGCCTTTGGAAATATTGATCGATACCAAACGTAAAAATGGGGTGATGAGTTTGTCTACCTTAAAAAGAATGAACAAACTCGATGAGGAAATAGACGAAATTCCGGAGCTATCTAAATCCATCTCGATACTGAATATGGTGAAGTATTCGAAGCAGGCCTTTTACAATGGAAACCCAAAATACTATCAATTGCCTACAGAGCAGGAGAAAAATTTTATTCTTGCCTATACAAAGAATTCAGATGCCACCTCCGATCAACTAAAGAATTTTGTTGACTCTACGGGTCAATATGCGCGTATCACCACCTTTATGAAGGACATTGGTACAGAAAAAATGGAAAACATTGAAGATCGGATCCAAACAAAAATTGATCAGGTTTTTCCCGTGGAACGTTATGACGTTTCACTTACGGGTAAAGCGCTTGTTTTCTTAAAAGGAACGAATTATTTGGTTAAAAATCTTGTGATATCTCTGTCATTAGCCATCTTTCTGATCTCTTTGTTTATGGCTTGGATGTTCAAATCGTATAAAATGATCATTATTTCGTTGATCCCGAATATACTGCCACTGTTGATCACGGCGGGGCTCATGGGCTATCTTGGCGTACCTATTAAACCTTCCACTATTTTGGTTTTTAGTATCGCTTTTGGTATTTCCGTTGATGACACCATTCATTTCCTGGCCAAGTACAGACAGGAACTTATTGCGCACAAATGGAACGTTCGTAAATCAGTATACGCTGCCCTTAGAGAAACTGGGGTAAGTATGTTTTATACCTCAATCGTATTGTTTTTCGGGTTCCTTGTTTTTACCGTATCAAGCTTCGGAGGTACGATTGCTTTGGGAGGCCTGGTTTCGGTAACACTTCTTTTTGCCATGGTATCCAATTTACTCTTATTACCATCGTTATTACTATCACTGGAATCGAGAATAGCCAATAAAAAAACACTAAAAAAACCAGCTATTTCAATCATCCCTAAAGAGGATGAAGACACTTAAAATTTATTAGCAATGAAAGGAATTATTCTGGCAGGCGGCAGCGGCACACGTTTACACCCATTGACATTGGCAGTGAGCAAGCAATTGATGCCTATTTATGACAAACCAATGATCTATTACCCTTTATCCGTGCTCATGCTGGCCGGGATCAAAGAAATATTGATCATTTCCACACCTACAGATCTTCCTCTCTTTGAAAGGCTTTTAGGAGATGGTAAAAATTTAGGGTGTCGATTTGAATATGCCGTTCAGGAGGTTCCCAATGGATTGGCCCAGGCCTTCGTTATTGGTGAGAGTTTTATCGGTGATGATGATGTCGCTCTGATACTTGGAGATAATATTTTTTATGGTTCTGATTTGGAAAGACGTCTGGAAAAAGCTGCATCACCCGAAGGAGGCGTTGTTTTTGCCTACCACGTGAATGACCCTGAACGATACGGAGTGGTTGAATTTGATGATGATTTTAATGCTATTTCGATTGAAGAAAAGCCAGAGGATCCCAAATCGAATTATGCCGTTCCAGGAATTTACTTTTATGACAATTCCGTGGTTGCCAAGGCCAAAACAATTAAGCCATCTGTTCGTGGCGAATATGAAATCACTGATATAAACAATGCCTATCTCGAAGAAGGAACCTTACGTGTGGCTCTTTTAGGAAGAGGTACAGCCTGGCTTGATACAGGGACTTTTTCCTCACTAATTCAGGCACAGCAGTTTGTACAGGTTATTGAAGAAAGACAAGGCCTTAAAATTGGTTGTATTGAAGAGATCGCCTATAGAAAAGGTTTTATTACCGGGGAACAGCTTAAAGCTGTGGCAACGCCCTTATTAAAAAGTGGCTATGGTCAATATCTCCTGGAAATATTAAAATAATTATACTTTCTAATTTTTATCGCTTTACGTATCTTTGCCACCAAAATTTTGAGGA
>NZ_JBPCUJ010000051.1:0-38713 GCF_051011215.1 Lutimonas sp. | reverse complement strand
TGATTCAAGAGAATTCTGGATGCGTGCTGAAGACCGTAATAAAGAAACTGCCAAAAAGTATAACAACCTGGGTATGGCTGATTATGCTGCTTTTGAGGCTTTTAAGAGATACCATTATTAAGATTTTATTTGAGTATTTTGAACCGCCTTTTTGTGTTTGTTCTAGACAAACTTCAAATCGGCGGTTTTTTTATTAGAAACCAACCTTACAATTTTAAATACAAGCCTATGTTGACGAGACTACTATTGATTTTCACTTTGATGATAGAAATATCTTTTATCAATGCACAGGAAATGTCGAAAAACGAACTCCAATTAATGCCCTGGCCACAGGAAATTTCTCTGAATTCCAGTGATTTTTCCATTACCACTGATTTTAGCATTTTTATTCACGGAGATGTAGCAGAGGATTCGAGAATTTTTAAATCGAGTACGCGCTTTTTGAGGTATATGACAGACAAATCTGGAGTTTTCTTAAAAGAGGGCTTTCCGAACGCTGCAAATGTCAGCGCTGAGAATGCTGGGGTGCAGATTGAATTTGAAGAGGTTGCTGAATTGAAAATGGGGATTGATGAATCGTATCGCCTGGAGGTTGATGCCAGCGGTATTCGCTTAAAGGCAAAAACGGATATTGGTGCCATGCATGGTTTGTCAACCTTGTTGCAATTAATAGATGTGAAAGCTGGAGGCTATGTATTCTCCGGGGCAAGTATTAAGGATCATCCAAGATTTGTGTGGCGCGGTTTGATGATGGATGTAGCGAGGCATTTTATGCCTGTAGATGTCGTTAAAAGAAACATCGATGCCATGGCCTTTGTTAAATTAAATGTTTTTCATTGGCATTTATCAGATGACCAGGGTTTCAGGGTAGAAACCAAATCGTTGCCAAAATTGATTGAAATGGCATCTGATGGACAGTATTATACACAAGCTCAGATAAAAGACGTGGTTGCCTATGCAGATGAAAGAGGCATCAGAGTCGTACCTGAATTTGATGTGCCTGGTCATGGTACGGCATTTTTGACGGCCTATCCTGAACTGGCCAGTAAACAAGGAATTGAATATCATCTGGAACGCAATGCCGGTATATTTGATCCAACACTGGACCCAACCAATGATAAGACCTATGCATATCTGGATACTTTGTTTAAGGAAGTAACTCCTTTATTTCCAGATCAATATTTTCATATAGGAGGTGATGAAAACGAAGGCAAGCACTGGGATGAGAATCCAGACATTCAGGCGTTCATGAAGGAACAGGACCTGAAGGATAATCATGCATTGCAGACCTATTTTAATATCAAACTTGAGAAGATTCTTTCAAAATATGATAAAGTTTTAATGGGCTGGGAAGAGATCATGACAGAGAATATGCCAAAGTCTGCCTTGATTCATTCCTGGAGAGGAGTGAATGAAGGCTTAGCGCCAGGTCAGTCTTTAACGGCTGCAGTTAAAAATGGCTACCAAACGATTTTATCGAATGGATACTATATTGATTTACTCTTATCAGTAGAAGACCATTACATGGTGGATCCGATGCCTGCGGTTGATTTGACAGAGGAAGAAGCCGCCAGAATTTTAGGGGGAGAGGCCACCATGTGGGCCGAATTAGTGACTCCGTTAACCGTAGATTCAAGAATCTGGCCCAGGACAGCTGCCATTGCCGAAAGGTTTTGGTCTCCGCAAGAGGTACGAGACATAGACAGTATGTTCGAACGCCTGGAAACCATCAGTCAGATGCTGGAATTAATTGGAATGCAACATATGAGGTCCCAGTCATATATTTTCAGAAACATCGCGAATTACCAGGATGATGATGCTTTGAGAATTTTGAGCGAAATCAGTGAACCATATAAGATTTACAGCCGTAATGCAGGAGGAACTGAATACCAGACGTATTCACCATTTACCCTGTTTGCCGATGCTTGTACTGCAGATGCCAAGGCCGTCAGACCTTTTCAAAAAGCAGTAGCGAACTATATGGCAACCAATGATGCTGCGTCAAAAAAAGTTATTTTAAGCTATTTAAGACAATGGAGTACAATTCACTCGAGAATTGAAGACATAGCAGACAAAGCACCTTTAACAGCTCCTATTTTACCTTATGCCAAGAAAGTGAGTGAAGTGTCTATTTTATTAACTGTTGCTGTGGATACAAATACATTGTCTAAAAATAATATGAAACTGTTTCATTCAATCATGGAGGTTCAGGAAGATCCTTCATTAAATTTAGATGTCACGCTCGCCGTTGCCGATGCATTGACGTCCTTGGCAACATATTTGGCCAAATAAACTCTTAAACAAAACATGATGAAAGTGCAAAAATCACTATTTGGTCTGTTTTTTTTAGTGGGATTGATGTCATGTCAACCTACAGATGTCAGTACTGATTTTACAAAGGAAATGCTTTTTACCGGAGGTATCGAAGGCCCGGCTGTTGATGCTGAAGGAAACTTATTTGCTGTTAATTTTGAGAAGGAAGGTACCATTGGTGTTGTTGATGCTGAAGGGAACGCCAGCTTGTTCACAAAGCTTCCTAAGGGAAGTGTCGGCAACGGAATTCGTTTTGATAAAAGTGGTACCATGTATATTGCGGACTATGTAAACCACAATGTACTAATGATAGAAAAAGGTTCAAAAAAGGCAGTAGTGTATGCGCATCACCCAGATTTGAATCAGCCAAACGATCTGGCCATCGCACCGGATGGCACCTTGTATGCCAGTGATCCTAACTGGAAAGAAGGAAGCGGAAATATCTGGAAGGTGGATGAAACTGGTTTTGAATTGCTGGAAGGAGAAATGGGCACTACCAACGGTATTGAAGTTTCACCTGATGGAAAGCATCTTTATGTCAATGAATCTATACAGCGCAAGATCTGGCGTTATGATATAGGTGCCGAAGGTATGATTCGCAACAAGGCCTTGTTCTATGAATTTTCAGATCATGGAATGGATGGTATGAGATGCGACAATCAGGGCAATCTTTATGTTTGTCGTTATGATGCCGGAAAGGTGGTCGTTTTAAGTCCGGAAGGAATAATAATCCGAGAAGTTACCTTAAAAGGAAAGAAACCCTCGAATATCGCCTTTGGCGGGAAAGACGGAAAGCAATGTTTTGTCACCTTGCAGGACAGGGGCTGTTTTGAAACGTTTATAGCGGATCATCCGGGAAGAGAGTACTAAAATTGATCTCGACTTCATGGCATTTGAGCTGACTTTTTAGGCAATTCTTTTCGATTTCGAACTTTTCGCAATCGATTTCGTTTAAATCTTCGTATTCATATTAGAATGCGCTTTTTTATTATTATTTTTGTGTGTTTTTAAAAAGAATATGAAGAAATTTATAAGAAAAGTTGCCGTAATGACCTCAGGGGGTGATTCTCCTGGGATGAATGCTGCTATCAGAGCAGTAGTGCGATCATGCGCTTATTACAAGTTAGAAAGTGTTGGAATATACAGAGGATACCAAGGAATGATAGAAGGTGATATCGTGCCAATGTCGGCGCGTGATGTACATCATATTATTCAAAAAGGAGGTACTGTTTTGAAGACAGCAAGATCTAAAGAATTCAGAACCATTGAAGGTAGAAAAAAAGCCTATGAAAAATTAAAGGAACACGATGTTGATGCCTTGGTGGTGATTGGTGGAGATGGCTCTTTTACAGGAGGCATGATCTTTAGTCAAGAATATGATTTTCCAGTGATTGGAATTCCGGGAACCATTGACAACGATATCTTTGGAACTGACTACACGATTGGTTACGATACCGCATTAAACACAGCTGTTGAGGTGATTGATAAAATTCGAGATACCGCAAGTTCTCATAACCGATTGTTTTTTGTTGAGGTGATGGGACGTCACTCAGGATATATTGCCTTAAATACGGGAATAGGTGCTGGTGCTGAGGAAATTCTTATTCCTGAAGAGGATATGGGATTAGATCGTTTATTAGAGTCTTTGGAAAAAAGTCGTAGATCTGGAAAGTCTTCAAGCTTGGTGGTTGTTGCTGAAGGTGATAAAACCGGAGCCAATGTATTTGAGTTGGCAGACTATGTTGAAAAAAACTTGCCTGAATACGATGTGCGTGTTTCCATTTTGGGACATATGCAAAGAGGTGGTGCTCCAAGCTGTTTTGATCGCGTGTTGGCCAGTAGAATGGGGGTAAAGGCAGTGGAGTTATTATTGGACAACAAGACCAACAAGATGGTGGGTGTCCAGAACAATGAAATGGTGCCGGTAGATTTAGAGAATGCCGTAAAAGAGCATCACAGAATACCCAACGAAATATTGAGAATATCTGATATTATGTCAGTGTAAATAAATGTAAATTTAAAATAATTAAGAAATGATAAAAATCGGAATTAACGGATTCGGTAGAATTGGAAGACTAGCATTCAGAATCGCGACACAAAGAGAAAATGTACAAGTTGTAGGTATCAATGATCTATTGGATGTTGATTATCTGGCGTACATGTTAAAGTATGATTCCGTTCATGGACAATTTGACGGAACTGTTGAGGTGAAAGACGGGAAATTAGTTGTTAACGGAAATGAAGTAAGAATTTCTGCTGAACGTAACCCTGAAGATTTGAAATGGGATGAGATCGGTGCTGATTATGTGATTGACGCTACTGGTATTTTCACAACAAAAGACAAGGCTGCCTTGCATTTAAAAGCAGGAGCCAAGAAAGTTGTTATTTCTGCGCCTTCAGCGGATGCACCAATGTATGTAATGGGTGTAAATCACAAAGAACTAACTGCTGAAACAAATATCTTTTCAAATGCTTCATGTACAACCAACTGTTTGGCTCCGATAGCCAAGGTATTGCATGATAATTTTGAAATTACAGATGGTCTGATGACAACGATCCATGCAACAACAGCTACTCAAAAAACAGTTGATGGTCCATCATTAAAAGACTGGAGAGGTGGTAGAGCTGCCCTTCATAATATCATTCCATCTTCTACAGGAGCTGCCAAAGCGGTAGGGAAAGTGATTCCTTCATTGAATGGAAAATTAACCGGTATGTCTTTCAGAGTTCCAACTATGGATGTTTCTGTGGTGGATCTTACAGTGAATCTAGGTAAGAGTGTATCTTATGAGGAAGTTTGTAAGGCAATGAAAGATGCTTCTGAAGGTGAATTAAAAGGAATTTTAGGATATACTGAAGAATTGGTAGTGTCTCAAGATTTTGTTGGTGAGCCTCGTACGTCTGTTTTTGACGCTAAAGCAGGTATTGCTCTTACAGATAATTTTGTAAAAGTAGTATCATGGTATGACAATGAGTATGGTTACTCAACAAAAATTGTTGACCTTCTTGAATATTCTGCTTCTTTATAAGCAGTTCAATAATACATGTAAAAAGCTATTTCGTTGGAAATAGCTTTTTTTTTGTCAAAAATTACCAGGCAAGGATTCGGATTATGGCCCCTTGCCAGAATTGAACTTTCCTACTATTTGTCATAAATTTTGCAAAATGTTTTCTTAACTTTAACCATAGTTAAAATTTGACCTGGAATCATATGTTTTAAATTACTGTAATTCACTACCTAAAAATGGGTTACAGCGGGTCATTATGTTCATTAAATTCTAAATTTTGTTTTATGGCTCACACAAAAAAAATTAAGGGAATCATTGCTATCCTTACTGGTGGAGGAGATGTACCTGGATTAAATCCGGCAATTCGGGCAATTACCATTCGTGCCAATCGAGAAGGCTTCAAAGTAATAGGTCTGCGTCGAGGTTGGGCAGGGATCACTGAATTGGTTCGCGATAAAAAAGCGGACAACAGTAAGAGTTATATGGTCCTTACCAATGATATTGTAAACAAGGCTGGCCGAACTGGTGGTACTTTTTTACATTCATCCCGAACCAAACCAAGTAAGATGCCCAAGGCGCATGTGCCGGAGCATTTGAAGGATTCCTATAACAAAGATTTTAATGATCTTACCCCGGAAATTATAAAGAATTTAGAATGGCTGGGTGTTGATTACCTGATTCCAATCGGAGGTGATGATACCTTGAGTTATGGTGTGCGCCTGTATAAAGAAGGTGTGAAGGTGGTTGCTATTCCTAAAACCATGGATAATGATGTACCCGGTACCGATTATTGTATCGGATTTAGTACCTGTGTTACACGTACCATTTCAATGACTAATAATTTAAGAACCTCTGCCGGTTCCCATGAGCGAATTTTAGTGATGGAGGTGTTTGGAAGGTATGCAGGCTTTACTGCTATGCTGCCAGCCATGGCCGGAGCTGCCAATCGCTGTGTCATTCCTGAATACGAATTTGATATCAATCATTTGACGGAATTGCTGGTGCAGGATCGGAATGCCAATCCAAGTAAATATTCAGTAGTTCTTATTTCAGAAGGCGCCAAATTTAAGGGTGGCGACATGATTTTTCAGGATGCTGAGAAAGACATGTTTGGTCATGCCAAGCTCGGTGGTATCGGAGATTTGATCTCCTCTGAAATTAAGACCCTGTCACCTAATTTCAACAATGGAAAAACCATCAATATTATCAATCAGAAACTGGGATATCTGGTCCGTGGAGGTGATCCGGATGCTGTGGATTCTATTGTTCCCATGGCCTATGGAAATTTGGCGCTGGATTTGATCCTCGGAGGCTTTCACGGTCGCCTTGTGGTACTGAAAAACGGGCGTTATGACGATGTTCCTTTGGATGTGGTGACCAATTCCAAGAAAATTGTAAACGTGGATAAATACTACAATATAGACCGATTAAGACCTCATTATAACCGTTTCGAAATGAAACCGATGTTTTTGATGGCAGCAGATAGTTAAAATAAATTGAACGAGGGATTCAGAACGGATGGTATTGGTTCTGAGCCCCTCGTTATTCAATACTCAGTTGTGAGGGAATCACCTCTCACCAATTCCGCAACAATGCTTTGTAATTTTAATGAAAGTATAACAAGTCAGTAGCTGATTATTCTATATATTTGGTTTGATGAGTCAGGTCAAAATCATTGAATGTCCCAGAGATGCGATGCAGGGTATTAAAAGCCACTTTATACCAAGTGTAGAGAAGGCGAGGTATATCAATGCCTTGCTAAAAGTGGGCTTCGACACCATTGATTTTGGAAGTTTTGTGTCTCCAAAAGCCATCCCTCAGATGAGAGATACTGCAGAGGTCTTGTCATTGCTGGATCTCGATACAACAAGTTCGAAACTATTGGCGATTGTTGCCAATGTGAGGGGGGCGGAAGATGCCTGTCGCTTTGAACAAATTCAGTACTTAGGTTTTCCTTTTTCGATCTCTGAAAATTTTCAAATGAGAAATACCGGAAAAACCATCGCACAATCTTTAGTGACCTTGAAAGGTATTTTAGAACTGGCAACTATCCATAAGAAGGAGGTCGTTGCTTATTTGTCTATGGGTTTTGGAAACCCTTATGGGGACCCATGGAATTATGATATTGTTGGTAATTGGACCGAGACACTGGCAAAACTGGGTGTTAAGATTTTATCTTTATCTGATACGATTGGTGTTGCAGATGGAAAAACAATCCGTTATTTATTTGAGCATTTAATTCCGATGTATCCTGCCATTGAATTTGGGGCACATATGCATACAAATCCCGATTCATGGCATGAAAAAGTGTCGGCAGCATTTGATGCTGGTTGCCATCGTTTTGATGGTGCTATAAAAGGTTTTGGAGGTTGTCCTATGGCCAAGGATGAATTAACAGGTAATATGCCAACCGAAAAGTTGCTGTCTTTTTTTACCAGCAGAAAGGTGGAAACAGGTTTAAACCCATTGCGTTTTGAAGTGGCTTATAATGAGGCCATGAATGTATTCGGATAGATGCTTGCTAACCAACTTCATCAAAGGCACCAACTGCCGCTCCAATAATGCCTGCTTCATTTTTATTCTGGGCAGGAATCATTCTGGTGCGAATGTTGATCTGATCTTCAAATTTATGCATCTTCTTACTGGCGCCTCCTCCAATAATAAACAAGTCCGGAGATAAAATTAATTCAATGTGCTGGAAATATTTATTTAAGCGTTTTCCCCATTTTGAATAGCTCAGTTCTTCTTTTTTTCGAATCGAATCGGCCGCGTATTTTTCAAAAGCCTCACCCTTGTAACTCACATGTCCCAATTCAGAATTAGGGATCAATACACCGTCAAAAAACAAGCCTGACCCAATACCTGTTCCTAAGGTGATCACGGCAACTAACCCACTTTTTCCTTTTCCCGCGCCAAAATGCATTTCAGCCTCTGCGGCCGCATCAGCATCATTGATCACTGTAAATTCCAGCCCCGTTACCTCTTTAAAAAGTTCATCGGCCTGGACCCCTTTCCAATCGGGATGTAAATTTCCGCCACTTAAACATTTCCCATGAAACAGTGGGGTAGGGAAACCAGCGCCAACCTCACCCTTCCAGTTAAAGTGATCTACAATTTCATGCACCGTTTTTGCTACTTCTTTAGGTAGAGCCGGGCGCGGGGTAGGTAGTCTGAATTTTTCGGTAACCATTTCTCCGGTTGTGGTGTCAACGATTCCTCCTTTAATTCCTGTTCCACCAATGTCTATACCTAAAATGTGCATGATTTAATGCTTTACAATGAGCGCCAAACTTAATAATTTTATTCTAAAATAAACAAAAACAGCCATTAGAAATTCTAATGGCTGTTGTATGATTTAGCTCGAACCTAGTTAAAATGTATACCAACTCCCAAACCTCCTGAAAAAGCGCTTCCGCCACCTATTTCAAGTATGAGACCCCAAGTGTCATTGAATTTGTACTCACCACCTGCGTGGATATTAAAATCGATGCTATCACCTGAATCGTCATTGATTAAAAAGCCAATTCCGGCGCCACCCCAAATATCCCATGGCTCGGCCAGTTTAAATATTCTGTCAAAGTAGTAATCACCTCTGGCACCAAGTGCCAATTTCTGATCATCACCAAACCAAATTCTTCCTTCAGGAGAAACGGTGATATCAGGATGTACCTGAAATTCGTAAAAAGCACCAATACTTGAATTGTCACCAAATTTAACAAAGGCATTTAATGCATTTCCATGATTTTCCTGTGCTATGGCAGTCTGACTGATGGCCAGCATAAATACCGCAGCAAATACTAAAGTGTAGATTTTTTTCATATTGTTTTTTTTAAGTGTACAAATATAATAATTATCATACTATTTGTAAATCCAATTGGAGCAAATAAAAAGATTTTAAATTAGAAAAAAAATAGATGCACCATAATTCAATTTATCTCCCAAAAACAGGGCACTGATCAGGTGTGAAGTTTGTGTTTGAGGAAAAGACCAACCTCCTTAATAGACATAGGGTAGTAATCTAAAAGTCTTTTCTTTGTACATTCTATAGCTTTCTCCAAATTTCTCAGATAAAAACTTTTCTTCCAGATTTATTTTCAGGAGGAAAATTACCACGAGCATTATAAAAACGAGCATTTCAATTAGATCGAAAGAACTAAATAAAGAAGCTCCAAAGAAAATGAGCAGTCCGCTATACATCGGATTCCTAATAAGTTTATAAGGCCCATTTTTTGTCAGGGTAGCATCGGTTTTAACTTCTGGCTGAATATTAAAATTACCCAATTTCATCACAAGAATTGCCCAAAGAGACAAAAAGAAGCCCAAGAGCTGAAAAAGAAGTATGAGTCCGATTACAGGTTTATTCATGGTAATAGTCAAGAACCCGAGACAACCAAACTGAAGAAAGATTAAAAGTTTAGAGTAGAAAGACATAGTACAAATATAGGTTTTAGATATGATTTTTCGTCTCTGAAAGACCTGTAAAATATGACATTTATCATGTTATTTAAAATTATTCTAAATAAGCCTTTGCCAGTTGAATATTTACATTTACATTTGCCTCAGATATATCTATTTAAAATTAATCTAAATAAGAATAAGCTAAATTAAATCGGATGAAATTCAAATTATTGGTTGCTTTTGTGTTGTTCGCAACTGTAACTTACGCCCAACAGGATTCAAAACAAGATTCATTGAGGGTGGTAAATAGATTAGGGTATAATAACCCGAGCAAGCTTACCATTGGAGGGTATGCACAAATAGATTATAACGAACCGGATGGATCTGCTCCAGGAAAATTAGATGTTCACAGACTTGTGATGCTTTTTGGTTATAAATTCAGTGATAAGGTTAGTTTTTTGACAGAGATTGAGTTTGAACATGTGAAGGAGGTATATGTAGAGCAGGCTTTTGTGAACTATAGTTTTAACACTGCTTTTAATATTCGTGGTGGTTTAATGCTGATACCTATGGGGTATGTGAACGAATATCACGAACCGCCGGTTTTTTATGGTGTTGAAAGACCAGGTCTTGACACCTATGTTGTTCCTACTACCTGGAGAGAACTGGGTATTGGAGCCACTGGTAATTTACAAAACCTATCGCTGAGATATCAGGCATATATATTTAATGGTTTTATCTCCTATAAAGATGGAGAAGGTACCTTAAGAGGAGTAGACGGTCTTCGAAAGGGAAGGCAAAAAGGTGCTGAATCAGTGATTCACAATCCAAACCTTTCTGTAAAATTTGACTACTATGGAATTTTAGGATTGAAAGTAGGGTTGGCCGGTTATTTTGGTGAAACCCAGTCTGATGACCCGTCTGTTGAGGGCTCCACCGTCGGAGTTTCGATGGTAGGTCTGAACGCGTCTTACAGGTTCAAAAATATCGACTTTAGAGGGCAGTATATTTATTCGAGCTTATCGGGCACTGAGGATTATAACAACCTTACCGGAAAGGATCTTGGATCTAAAATGGATGGGTATTATGTTGAGGCGGCCTATGACTTTATGCCTTTGATCAGTCAGAATTCAACCAAACAGTTATACTTATTTTCAAGGTATGAAACGTATAACACCCATGCAGCTACGGCAGGTGATCTCGAGAAGAATAATGCCTATGATCGTCAGGATATTACCTTTGGTTTTGATTTCAAAATTGCCCCCGGAGTAGTTGTGAAAGCAGATTATCAATGGAGAACAGATGCTGTTGAAGACAGCAATAGATTAAACATGTTTAATGCGGGCGTCGGTGTGATGTTCTAAAAATACTATCTTTGCCCTTTTTAACCTTCACGGTTAGAAAGGGCCATTTATATGAAATTATTTCTATACATATCTTTATTTTTCATCCTTCATTCGACGGCGGAGATTCCGAAGAATTACCTGAAGAAGATTGATAAAGAGGTTTTTACCGTTTTCGATATCAAAGCCTATGAGAAAGTTCCTGTGCAAATTGATCCGGAGATCCTCGGGCAAATGAGCAATGACTTTGACCCGGACGGTTTTTACCAGATCCAGATTGATGAAAATCATTTGGGTTATTTTTATTTTGGCAAGGCTCCCAGTAAGGCGGATGAATTTGACTATGTGGTGATTTTTGACGAAGCCTTGATTATTAAAAAAATTAAAATTCTCGCCTATCGTGAAGACTATGGTGGTGAGATTAGCAGCAAGAGATGGTTGCGTCAATTTGATGGCAGCGACAGGACTACATCCTTAAAATATGGACATGATATCATCGGTATTTCAGGGGCTACTATTTCGGCAGTATCCATGTGCAAGGAGGTCAATGATTTGCTGAAAGACCTTTCAAAACTACCCTTATAAGTAACTGGCATGGATGTAAAAGGAGCATTAGGATCTATGTCATTGCAGTTTCGACTGTTTGTTGTTTGTTTTGTTCTTATTTTGAATGTTGGGTTTTTTACCGGGTTTAATTTTGTTCGAGTGACCACTTCTTTGAATTCAACGGGTATAGAAGAGAACTATCTGGGGAATGAAGAGGATGAGGATGCAGAAATTATGCATTTTAAAAAATCTGAGCAAGAAGTACTTACCTTGGTCCATAATCACATTCTATCCTTGTCTTTAATCTTTTTTGTTTTAGGGGTTCTAATGTATATGACGAATGAAAAATCAACTACGGTTGGTTTTTTGATGTTTGAACCGTTTGTGTCTTTGGTACTTACTTTTGGCGGTATATGGTTGCTTTGGAAAGGGGTCATCTGGTTTAAATATGTCATCATGATATCGGGCTCTTTGATGGTATTTTCGATTTTAGTCATGAGTTTTCTGATTATTAAAAATTGCCTGTATCCTTCGAAACCATCGTAGGATTCATCGATTCCACTTTAAATTGTCCTTTGGTTTTTTCTATCCAATTTAATGTCGTAAATTTGCACGCAATTAATTTCTAATTGCGTTCTATGACTACTCCCAAAATTTTGCTTGAAGGACTTACCTACGATGATGTGTTGTTGGTACCTGCTTATTCTGAGGTATTACCGCGTGAGGTAAATATTCAAACTAAATTCACAAAAAATATCACCATTAATTCTCCAATTATTTCTGCTGCCATGGATACGGTAACAGAATCAGCGATGGCTATTGCCATGGCAAGAGAAGGCGGGATTGGTATTTTGCATAAAAACATGACTGTTGAAAAACAGTCAGGTGAGGTGAAAAAAGTAAAACGTTCCGAATCAGGAATGATCATAGATCCCATTACGCTTACTAAAGACAAGCCTGTGGCTTATGCAAAATCTCTTATGAGCAAATATAAAATAGGTGGGATACCTGTAGTGAATGAGGCAGGTGAGTTAATTGGAATCATCACCAATCGCGATTTGCGATTTGAACATGATAATGACAGAAAAGTTTCTGAAGTGATGACTTCTGAGAACTTGATAACCGCCAAAGAAGGAACTTCGTTAAAGCAAGCGGAAATGATCTTGCAGGACCATAAGATTGAAAAATTACCAGTTGTGAACCCTGAGGGGATACTGGTAGGGCTGATTACTTATAGAGATATTATTAAAGTAAGTGAAAATCCACAGGCGAATAAAGATTCTTATGGACGTTTGCGCGTTGCTGCTGCGATCGGTGTTACCGGAGATTCATTTGAACGAGCTGAGTCACTGATTAACGAAGGAGTAGATGCCCTGGTCATTGATACGGCTCATGGACATAGTAAAGGAGTAGCTCAGGTTTTAAAGGATATCAAAGCGAAACATCCTGATGTGGACATCATTGTAGGAAATATCGCCACGGGCGATGCAGCTAAGTTCTTAGTGGAGGCAGGAGCCGATGCGGTGAAAGTAGGAATAGGACCAGGATCGATATGCACAACACGTGTAGTGGCTGGAGTAGGCTTTCCGCAATTATCTGCGGTAATGGAAGTGTCAGCAGCGATTAAAGGAACAGGCGTTCCAGTGATTGCCGATGGTGGCATCAGGTACACGGGGGATATTCCGAAAGCGATAGCCGCCGGAGCCGATACGGTAATGCTCGGTTCATTGCTGGCTGGAACAAAAGAATCTCCTGGAGAGACGATAATTTTTGAAGGAAGAAAATTCAAATCATACCGTGGGATGGGTTCTATTGAAGCCATGCAGAAAGGATCAAAAGACAGGTATTTTCAGGATGTGGAAGATGATGTGAAGAAACTGGTCCCTGAAGGAATTGTAGGACGTGTGCCTTATAAAGGAGAAGTTTTTGAAACCATGCACCAGTTCTTGGGTGGTTTAAAAGCAGGGATGGGTTATTGTGGAAGCAAAAATATTGAAGATCAGAAAAATGCTAAATTCGTTCGCATCACATCTTCAGGTATTTCTGAAAGCCATCCACACAATGTGACCATCACGAAAGAAGCTCCTAATTATTCAAGAAGGTAATTTACACATTTTGATTCAGGGAATCCAATTGAAATTCGTAGTTACACTCGTTCTTGTACTCTCCTTATTCCAAAGTTTTGGACAAGGAAAAGAACGAATTGTACAAACCGAAGGTTTACAGATCAATGTGAAAACCCAGGGAAAAGGCAAGCCGACCGTCATTTTTGAGAATGGGATGGGTTCTTCTATGGATGCCTGGGAAGCACTTCCGGACTCGATCGCGACATTTACAGCCGTTTTTTCTTACGACAGGGCAGGTATTGGTGCCTCTCATATCAGTCACGCATCGAGAACTGTGCCCCATATGGTTGAAGAACTAAGAGCTGTTCTTAAAAAAGAAAAAATAGCACCACCTTATGTGTATGTAGCCCACTCTATGGGCAGTTATCTGGCCAGGTATTTTGCTACTGCATATCCAGATGAAATACAGGCTTTATTGCTGGTAGATCCGTCACCAGATAAATTATATGATGATTATACGGAGAAAGAATACACAGATTTTCAAAATTTCGGAGACGAATCTTATGCTGAATCCAGTGAAGGGGTAAAGCAGGAATGGGAACACTATTTGAAGAACCGAAAGTATGTTCAGGAAAAAGCCGTTTCAGACACTATTCCAATGACTATTGTGTCGGCAACTCAATGGGATTTTTACAGCTATCACAGCGGAATTATGAATAAGAATGAAAATTCAAAGCATTTACAAGTGGAAGGAAGCCATGATATTCATCAAGAGAAACCCGACTTGATAAGAGAACTGATTCAGGAATTAATCAGTGTAAGTAAATAACTGTTGTTGAGAACTAAAAAAGGTTGTAAACTAGATTTTTATCATCTGTTTACAACCTTTTTTTTGAACTTTAATGAAGGATTGACTTAACGTCTTCTTCGCCGACCTCCGCTTGCTGCCGGTTTTTTTCTTCGAGGCTTAAATTCATCTGATTTTTTGTACTTGGTATCTTTTCTACCAAAACCACCTCCTTTATTTGAAGAACGACGTCTTCCGCCTCCGCCTCCTTTCGGCTTCGAGGTAACCTCAACAATCACATTTCTGTCATTAAAATCGGCCCCATTCATTTTTTCCAGGACATCTGAAGCGAAATTTTTATCTACCTCAAAAAATGAAAAACTTTTTAGAATTTCAATCTGACCAATTTCCACATCCCTTTTTCTCAGACACTCATTGATAAAACCAATAAGGCGGGCAGGTGTTAAATTGTCCATTTTCCCCTGGTTGATATAGAATCTGGTTAAAGATTCATCCCCGGGTCTTTTTCTGTCCCCAGGCGCATCACTATTGTTTAAATCTCTCGAATTCTTATAGTATGAAAGGAATTGATTGAATTCAATAGAAACAAACTTTTTAATCAACTCATCTCTGTCAAGCTCATGCAGTTTTTCATAAATATCTGGAAGATAATCCTTGATTTCTTCTTCATTAACTTCAATATCATGGATCTTGTCAATCAATTTATATAATTGAACCTCGCAGATCTCTTTCCCGTTAGGAACTTGTTTTTGAACAAATTTCTTCTGAATCTTTCTTTCGATGGGTTTTAGTTTATTACGCTCTTTACTCGTAATAATGGCAATCGAGATACCTTTTTTACCAGCTCTACCGGTTCTACCACTCCTATGGGTGTAGTTTTCTGTTTGATCAGGTAATTTGTAATTGATTACATGGGTAAGGTCATTTACATCCAAGCCTCTGGCTGCCACATCAGTCGCTACCAGGATCTGTAGGTGCTTGGTTCTGAATTTCTGCATCACCAAATCACGTTGAGCCTGAGAAAGGTCCCCGTGAAGCGCATCTGCATTATACCCATCTTCTATCAACTTCTCTGCTACTTCTTTGGTTTCTCTTCTTGTTCTACAAAATACAATAGAGTAAATATCCGGATTAACATCGGCGATCCTTTTTAAAGCAGGATAACGATTTCTGTCAGTTACCTGAAAGAATTCATGTTCCACACTATCGGCACCTACATTTTTTTCACCAGCTGATATTTCAGTAGGATTGTTCATATAGTTGCGCGCAATTGCCTCCACTTCTCTAGGGAAGGTAGCAGAAAATAATAAGGTTTGTTTTGTTCTAGGTGTCTTTTCAAGAATCTTATCCAATTCTTCTTTAAAACCCATGTTCAACATCTCATCGGCCTCATCGAGGACCAACCATTGAATACTTTCCAGGTTTAAGACCCTTCTTTTTATTAAATCCAACGTTCTTCCCGGGGTTCCTACGACAATCTGAACACCTCTTTTTAAAGGCCTGATCTGTTCCTCAATATTGGCTCCACCATAAACCGCAATGGTTTTAAGGTTGTTTATGTTTTTTGAGAAATCATTGATGTTGTTTGCGATCTGAATCGCCAATTCTCTTGTTGGAGAAAGGATAATTGCCTGGGTGTTCTTGTTAGACGTATCAACTTGTTCAAGAATCGGTAAACTAAAGGCAGCTGTTTTACCAGTACCTGTCTGCGCAAATGCTTTTAAATCATCCTTTGAACCCAGGATTTGCGGAATGGAAATCTTTTGGATTTCTGTGGGTTGTTCATAACCTAATTCGGTTAGTGAATCAACAATTGCCTGGCTTAATCCAAGCGTTTTAAATATCGACATATATTTATTTTGCAAAACTTTATTTATTTGTAAAGCTCTGGTTTGCAAATAAATAGTCCGTTTTATGTTTAAGAATTTGCAAAAATAAGACTAATTTAATGAAGTATGCTATAAATTAGTGTTTATTAATACTCTTGAGGTAGTAGTTGAGATTGCTGTCCAGGAAGAAAACATAGCCGTTCTCCACCTTACCTTGATTGTTCACTATAATGGTACGCGCCATATCACCTTCATACCAGGCATAGGATTCAGAATCTTTGGCAAGCTTAAACTGACTCTGTTCTGAAAGCTTTTTAGAAGTGACAAACTTCTTCCACTCTTCATCTGTTTTATTACGTTCTATACCTATAAAAACCACTTCAGGATGGTGCTCTTCCAAATAGTGGAGTTTTTCTTTTAACAATTCTACCCGCCCCAGTTCCGTAGGCCAGAAATAGATCACCGCATTGGAATCCTTGATCAGCTTATTGATCTCTACTTCAGCATCATCAACTCCGAAGGCCATCAGGGTAGGAAAGTCTTCGCCACAAGAAATTTTTTCTTTCTGTGCGATCGATTTTTTCATCTCCTCTTTGTAACTATCATCATTACAGTGCTCAAAGAAATAGGCGTATACCTGCTCCGATTCTTCTTTACTGAGGTTTTTATTTGATAAGGAACCCCATACGCCTTTGGCCAGCAAGGAATTTTTAAAATCAGGTACGTGAATGCGTTCATCAACTACTTTCATGAATTCCAATTCAAAAATCCTGTTTTCAGGATCTTTCATTTTTTCATCATGAGCAAGGTTGTATAAGAAATTATTAATGAAGGCCAAATTCCAGCCATAATCAAGCAGGGATTCATCATTGAGCTCTATACGTTTTCTGTAATCGTAAAAAGTGCTGCTTAATTCCGGTGTTTTTTTC
This sequence comes from Lutimonas sp., assembly GCF_051011215.1. Taxonomy (NCBI): domain Bacteria; kingdom Pseudomonadati; phylum Bacteroidota; class Flavobacteriia; order Flavobacteriales; family Flavobacteriaceae; genus Lutimonas; species Lutimonas sp. The sequence continues at coordinate 21,473 of NZ_JBPCUJ010000051.1, read as the reverse complement.
AGGCCCAAGGCTTTCTTATGGTTGTAGGCATAGCGTTCTTTGTAAAAATAATAAGGAACATAAATACCCGTTTTTACCAGTTTGTCAAAAAACTCTGAAGGATTTTCCTCTTCAATGTCCAGAAAGTGATTGTAGGCTGCTAATTGTTTTTTAATGCCTTTTTCGATGACTTCAGAAAAAGCTTCTTCCTGTAATCTGTAATTGTGTTTAAAGTCTTTCTCAACTTTTTCCTGCTCTAAATAGAGATTGATCAAATAGTTGTTTTTTGCACTGCCTTTTCCACTAAAAATAAGCGATTCATCAAAATCCCAGGTATTCAGATAAAGAAGCAGACTATCGCTTGGCTCTAAATATAGGTATTGAAACTCCGCGCCATGCTTAAAGGTGTATAAGCCTAAGTCTAAGGAATCAAGTTCAAACGAAAACTTATTGTGGTTGTCTATTCTCGCTGAATCAAGCACTGTTTTACCCTTGTTGAAATATACATATTCGTCTTTGGGGTTTTTTATTTTTCCACCAAAATATGTGAGGGAAGATGCATCCTCGCTGTTACAACTGGAAAAAGAAAAGATAATAGCCATCAGCGAAAGAAGGGTGAAGGGCTGAGTAAAGTAACTTTTTTTCAAATAATCTGATTTAGACATGATAACAAATGTACTAATATACCCTAGTGAGTCTTGTTAATGTGTTGTTAAAAATTAGACAGAAAAAGGTTAAAATAATTAATGAAAACCCAATAAAAACTTCCGTTTTTTAACAGTTTTGGTGGCTAAAATATTCTGCTCTCTTACACTTATATATCTCACTAAAATCCTTAGTTTTGCAAAAAAAATTAAAAACGCATGTTAACTGTATCCAATTTATCCGTTCAGTTCGGAAAAAGAATTTTGTTTGATGAGGTGAATACCAAATTTACACATGGCAATTGTTATGGTATTATAGGAGCTAATGGAGCTGGAAAATCTACTTTTTTAAAAATACTTTCCGGTGAGATTGAAGCAACTTCGGGATCTGTAAGTCTAGAGAAGGGAAAGCGCATGTCTGTGCTTTCACAAGATCACTTTGCCTATGATGCATATCCTGTCCTGGAAACAGTGATGATGGGTAATAAGCCATTGTATGATTTGAAAAAGAAGTTGGATGAGGTCTATGCCAAACCTGATTTTTCTGAAGAGGACGGAGTCCTGGCGGGAGAGCTAGGTGCTGAATTTGAAGAAATGGGTGGCTGGACTGCTGAAAGTGAAGCTGCCAACTTGTTATCTTCTTTAGGTATCGGAGAAGACATGCATTATAATTCAATGAGTGATCTTGACGGTAAGGCCAAGGTACGGGTCTTAATTGCTCAGGCCTTATTTGGGTCTCCTGACGTGTTGATCATGGATGAGCCTACCAATGACCTGGATTTTGAAACCATTGGCTGGCTGGAGAATTTTCTTGCGAATTTTGATAACACTGTAATTGTTGTATCGCATGACCGTCACTTTTTAGACGCTGTATGCACCAATATATCTGATATTGATTTTGGAAAGATCAACCAGTATTCCGGAAATTATTCCTTTTGGTATGAGTCAAGTCAGTTGGCCGCGAAGCAACGAGCACAACAGAATAAAAAAGCAGAGGACAAAAAGAAAGAACTGGAAGAATTTATCAGAAGATTTTCTGCCAATGTTGCCAAATCTAAGCAGGCGACCAGCAGAAAGAAAATGATAGACAAGTTAAATATTTCGGATATCAAGCCATCAAGCAGAAGGTATCCTGCCATTATTTTTGAGCAGGAGCGTGAGGCCGGAGATCAGATATTGCATGTGGAGAACCTGTCGAAAAGTTTTGAAGGTGAATTGCTTTTTGATAAGATTGATTTAAACCTGACCAAAGGGGACAAAGTTGTTTTGTTATCGAAAGCTTCCAGAGCAGCTACTGCATTTTATGAGATCATTTCAGGGAATGCAACACCGGATTCAGGCGACTATAAATGGGGTGTAACGACTACCCAGGGTTATTTACCTATCGAGAACACGCCGTTTTTTAAAAATGACCTGAGTTTGGTTGATTGGTTAAGACAATATGCCAAAACAGAAGAGGAAAGGGAAGAAGTTCATATCAGAGGTTTTCTAGGGAAAATGATCTTTAGTGGAGATGAGGCCTTGAAAAAGAGCAATGTGCTTTCCGGAGGGGAAAAAGTAAGGTGTATGTTGTCGAGAATGATGATGAAAAGAGCCAATGTGTTGTTAATTGATGAACCTACAAACCACTTGGATCTTGAATCGATTCAGGCTTTTAACAATGCCTTGAAGAATTTTAAGGGAACCGTTATTTTTTCAACACATGATCATGAATTTGCACAGACCGTGGCCAATCGTATTGTTGAAATTACTCCAAAAGGAGTTATTGACAGGTATATGACTTTTGACGAATACCTTGAAAATGACAGCATCAAGGAGCTGAGACAGAAAATGTACGGAGAATAAGGTTTTTAGCGCCTTAATTTTTTTAGAAATTTTACTTTCTGGGATGAAATTTTTCGACCACTTCCTTTAGATGTCTTTTGTCAAGATGCATATAGATTTCTGTGGTGGTAATGCTTTCATGCCCTAACATTTGCTGAATGGCCCTGAGATCAGCACCATTTTCAAGAAGATGTGTGGCGAATGAGTGACGCAAGGTATGAGGACTGACGGTTTTGTGAATGCCCGCTTTTTCCGTGTGGCCTTTTAGGATCATAAAGACCATATTTCGACTGATTTGTTTCCCTCTTCTATTGAGAAAGAGAGTGTCTTCAAACCCTTTCTGAACCTTGATCTTACAACGAACAAGGTTCCTGTAATTTTCAATCAGTTTGATCATATATCCATTGATCGGCACAAAACGTTGTTTATTTCCCTTGCCAATGACCCGAATAAAACCTTCTTCAAAAAAAAGATCTGAGATCTTGAGCTGTATCATTTCAGTTACTCTTAGACCGCAGCTATACAGGGTTTCGATCATGGCCCGGTTCCGTTCACCTTCGGGTTTGCTCAAATCAATTTGAGCGATGATCTGATTGATTTCCTGTTCCGACAGGGTGTCCGGTAGTTTTCTTCCAATTTTGGGAGCCTCAATCAGATCTGTAGGGTTTTCTTTGCGGTACTCTTCAAATATGAGAAAGTCAAAGAAATTACGCAAGCCTGAAATGATGCGTGCCTGTGATCTTGCAGCCACTGTTTTTGAACTGCTATAAACAAATCGTTCTATCGTCTCTGAACTGATAGTATCCGGTGCATCAGTAAGTTTGTGTTCTGAAAGAAATCGGGTTAGTTTTAAAATATCCTGGCTGTAGGCTCGGATCGAATTCTCTGAGAGTCCTCTTTCAATTTTAAGAAAGTATTGATAATCCCTTAAAGCATCTTTCCAGGTCATGGTGTGTATGGTATAGATTGATCAATATTCATGCGAATTGCCTAAGTCAATTGTAAAATTATGTTATTTTTGGCAACAGTACCAATTAATCTTTGTTTCTGATCCAAAGTTTGCACTTTCGTTTGAACAAAGTTCTGAATAGATTATTTTATGAAAATTATTATTATCAACGGCCCAAATTTGAATTTGCTTGGGAAACGTGAACCGACCATTTACGGGAGCGAGACTTTTGAAGATTATTTGATGGAATTGAAAGCCCGGTTTCCAGAAATCGAATTGACTTATTTTCAATCGAATATAGAAGGTGAATTGATTGATAAGATTCATGAAACAGGATTTGAATATGATGGGATTATCTTGAATGCCGCTGCCTATACACATACTTCGGTAGGCATTGGAGATGCGGTCAAAGGTGTAAGCACCCCTGTTGTGGAAGTGCATATTTCGAATGTCTATGAGCGGGAGTCTTTTCGGCATACTTCGTATATCGCCCCCAATGTGAAGGGAATTGTTGCAGGATTTGGTATGCAGAGTTATGCGCTGGCAATAAGGTCGTTCCTAGACTAAAAGTTACGAAAACGATATCGTAGTATTTTGCGAACGTTTTGATAATATATAATAAATATCAGTTAATATTGTTCAGCATTTTTTATTTTTACACTTCAAATTTTCAGACATGATATTAGTAGCAGACAGTGGTTCGACCAAAACAAATTGGATTGCCATAAATGAGAAGGGAGAAACCTTTTTTAAGATTGATACCGAAGGATTGAATCCCGCGGTTTTCTCAAAGAAAACGTTGTATGATCGCATCATCACAAAAGAGGAGTTGAGGGACATTAAAAATGATGTCAAGGAGATTTACTTTTATGGTGCTGGATGTGGAACTCAGAATGCTGTAAATTATTTGAGAGCAATTTTTGAAGATATTTTCCCCAATGCTGAAATGGAGATCTATGAAGATACCATTGCAGCGGTCAAATCTTTACAAACAGATACACCAGGAGTGGTTTGTATTTTGGGTACAGGATCAAATTGCAGTTACTTTGACGGAAAAGAAACGCACCAGAAAATAGTTTCATTAGGCTACATGTTGATGGATTCTGCCAGTGGTAATTATTATGGAAAGCAGATTTTAAAGGATCATGCCTATGGTAAGATGCCTGCGGAAATGGCCAAAGCTTTTGAAGGACAATATGATCTGCGACCTGATATTATTAAAGAAAACTTGTATAGAAAGGATAATCCCAATACGTATTTAGCTAGTGTGGGGCGATTCTTGATAGAGAATAAACAGGGTGAATATTCCCAAAAAATTATTAAAGACGGTTTGCGATTCTTTATTGAAAATCAGGTGCTGCAATTTGAAGAAAGTAAAAATGTACCGATTTATTTTGTTGGTTCTATTGCACATTTTCTTCACGATGAGATTGTGGAGGTATTGAGAGAATACGACCTGACACTTGGCAAGATTGTAAGGCATCCTATTTTAACTTTAGCAGCCTCTATTGCAAGCAAGTACACTAATTAAATGTGGGCTTAACCCTCATGAATTATTTTCTTGCGAGCACAGAAATTTCTACATTGACATCTTTAGGTAGTCGTGCGACTTCTACAGTTTCTCTTGCCGGAGCAGTAGCTTCGTTAAAGAAGGAACCATAGACTTCGTTTATTTTTTGAAAATCATTCATGTCTTTTATAAAGATGCTGGTTTTCAAAACATGTTCAAAATTCATATCGGCCGCCGCCAATACCGCCCCGATATTTTTCATCACTTGTGTTGTTTCTTTTTGAATATCTCCGTTAATCAACTTGCTTGTTGCCGGATCAATGGCGATTTGTCCGGAGGTGTATAAAGTATCATCAAATAATACTGCTTGTGAATAGGGACCGATTGGTGCGGGGGCATTGGGTGTTTCTATAATTTTTTTCATAAGTTTTGGGTTGTGTCTTTACAAATTTAAGAATTATTCTTTTCGGTGAATCCCTTGGAACGGACGCTTTGATTGTCTATGTCTTTTGCGATGAAGCCCTCACGAGTTCCCTACTATTAAAAAAGTGCTCTGTCCGGAACTTTTCTTTGATCATATTTCAGGTCGCTAAGCGGACCGGATTTGATTCCGATAAAGAAGTAGTAAGTGGCTCTGTCTCCAAACGGAACCCAGTTAAAGCTGAATCTCCAGCTGTCTAGATCGCGTTCAAATCGGAGCTGGGTATAGGTAATACCGCTGTTTTCGAAATCATACCCCGAAGAAACACCTACTCGCCATTTAGGTGAAAATTCTAAATTACCTGAAAGTTGCACCGAATTGGCAGTGATGTCATTCTGTGCCTGGGCATTGTTATAGGTCAATGAATAGCGCAGTTTTACATCCCAGGGCATTTCAGTTTTATACAAGGTGGTTTTTTTCACCTTTTCTTTATCCGTATTGATCTGTTGATTTCTATTGGTGATACTTTCACCGAACATGCTGCCACCACCGTCAACGTCTGTTCCACTTTGTCCGGACTTGCCTCCTTTGGCGTCTTTACCTATATCTTTACTTGAGAGCGAATAGTTGGCAGTAAAATTCGCATTGGTAAAACGAAGCAGACTCCCCCCGTTATTGATGTTGTATTTACTGATTCTGGTTCCGTTGGCGTTGAGCGCATAGGGGTCGAATGAGGCGTTTAAATTAAGATTTAGTTTGTTCTTTAATATTTGTGTTCCGGCCGTCATCCGCAAAGGACTCCAATGCAGGGAGTCAGCAGCAATATTATAACTGGTAGACAAATTCAGGTTGTTCAGAATTTTTATTTTTCTTGGCTCGTCATCATCAGGATCCTTGGAGGCAACTTTGGCTTCTAAAGTGTTGTTCAAAGACATACCGATCGCGCTAGACAATCCTTGAGAAGGCGCTCCGTAAAGACCATTCTCAAAACGCGTATATTCACGGATATCATCAGGGTCGATACTTGCCTGATATTCATCATAATAGTTACTAAAGTCGGGCCTGTAACTATAAGAAATAGAAGGGCGCATCACATGTCTCAGGGCCTGTATTTTCCCTTTTTTGAAATTCACCATTCCATAGACAGTGGTACTTGCAGAAATTCCGGCAGAATATTCACGGAAGCTGTCAAAACCACTTACCGTGTCGGTCACCACTTCATTGATACTATCATCCCAGTATTTATCAATGGTCTTAAAATACCATACGTCTCTATATACAATGGTGGGAGCCAGACTTACATATTTTAAGGCCTTGGCGTTGGTACTCATGGAAATATCGTGTCTGATACCTGTCTGTGCTTCATCAAACATTTTGGCGGTACCGAATTCTTCATCGGTGGTAGACACCCTATTCTGAGCGTTCATATTGTAGGTAACACCAATGTTTTGCAGGGAATTCTTTTTCGAACCCACTTTTGGCGCAAAGGGATAAATCCTGTCCATATTTAATACCAGCGAAGGCAGGTTCATATCAATCCGCTCTGTATTCGTATTTTGGGTATGGGTCATCGAAGCATTCATATTGAAGGGTGTCCCTACAAATTTTTTGTAATAAGATACCGAAGAGGCAAAAGTATTGGTCAGGTAATATGGCGAACTGGATTCATTGATCGATTCCTGGAAAAAGCTGCTACTACCAAAATTCACCGAGGCAGAGAACCGCGACGTGGGATTGGAGGTCGCCGACTGGCTATGCGACCAGCGAATAAAGAAATTATTCGATTTACTATAATCTGGAAATCCTTTTTGACTATTGATCAGGTTCTCGTATCTGAAACTGAAATTACCTGTAAACTTATACCGCAGGTTATAATTTGATTCCGCTCGTAAACCCCAGCTACCATTGGTGTAGATGTCTCCCAGAATAGCCAGGTCAAAATAATCGTTGACGGCAAAATAATAGCCACCGTTTTGTAGAAAGTAGCCCTGGTTGTTGTTTTGACCCCAGGTAGGAATGATGAATCCTGAAGCTCTTCCACTGGTTAAAGGTGAATAAAAGAAGGGCAACACCAGCGGAGTAGGTACATCTGCAATCACCAGATTACTCATACCTCCCACGATCTTACTGTCGGGTACAATTTTAATATTATTGGTCTGGACATAGTAATCCGGATTTTCCTTTTGTGAGGTGGTAAATCGCGCCCGGTTGATATAAAAGGTACTATCGTTTTCTTTTTTTGAAATATCTCCGGTAATGACCATGCCCTGTTGTTCGGTTCTTGAGTTATAGATCAGGGCTTTTTTATTCTGAAAATTATAGATCAGAGAATCCTGTGTTGAGGCCTGGTTGCCTTGTTTAAATTCGGGTCGTTGAATGTATACTCCGGCAGTATCATAAATACCTGTGGCAATGGCCAGACTATTTTTATAATCGATGATGATCTTTCCGGCTTTGAGTTCAATATCCTGGTAATACAGTTCCGCCTCGTCATACAAGGTGGCTCTTTGATTTATAAAGTCGTTCGATAGGTAATCTTTTGACTTGTGAATAATATTATCTTCCAGGTATTCCTGGCTAACGGCAATACTATCTGTTTTTGCTGTATCCCTTACTGATAGGGCAGGATCCGCAGGGTCCAGTACCCGCAGACTGTCAATACTAGTTATATCGTCTTGGGCACCGTCCTTATTTTGTTCTACCTGACTAAAAGCCTCTTGATTTACAAAACAAAAAAATAAGGTAATTAAAAGTAAGTATCTTAAATTTGTATACAATGCTATAAATAGTATTTTTGTAAAAAAATGTGAATTTTTTTAAAGTTACAAACTTACATATATTTTTTCAGTGGAATATACTTAAAAAGGAAAAACTAGAAGGATTAGAAGCATGGTTGGATTAGGAAAAAAAAGGGTAAATATTTCAATAATTACAGGGCTGTTTTGTTTTATGGCATTCACCTTTGCCGGCATAAACTGCTATGCACAGGAAAGTTTTGTCGTGGTGTTGGATGCAGGTCATGGTGGTAAGGATCCGGGAAAGGCGACCAAAAATATTCATGAAAAAGATATTGCCTTAAGTGTTGTATTAAAGTTGGGTAAAAAATTAGAGGCATTGAAGGATGTTGAAGTGGTTTACACAAGGAAGACAGATATATTTTTAGATTTGAAAGAACGAGGTCGAATTGCCAATGAGGCTGATGCGGATCTTTTTCTATCGATTCATTGTAATGCTTTCCATACCCAGGCCTATGGTACCGAAACCTATGTGCTGGGTCTTCATGCAAATAAGCAAAATTTCGAGGTGGCAAAACTTGAGAATTCAGTAATTTTTATGGAAGATAATTATGAAGAAAAGTACGAAGGTTTTGACCCAAATTCTCCAGAAGCCGTCATTGGAATGACTTTAATGCAAGAAGAGTTTCTAGACCAAAGTTTAAGTCTAGCTAGTGATATTCAAACTAATTTCAGGGTTGATATAAAAAGAAAAGATCGTGGCGTAAAGCAGGCCGGATTTGTTGTCTTACATCAAACCTATATGCCCAGTGTACTGATCGAAACAGGGTTTATTACCAATACAGAAGAAGGGATGTTTCTCAATTCTAACAATGGACAGGATAAGGTGTCGAACGCTATTTTCAGTGCGATAAAAGCGTACAAGAAAAATATAGATGAAAACCTGGTGGTGGAAGAAGTGGCCGTAATTGAAGAAAAGCCAGGGAAGTTGTATCCAGGGGTTGATTTTAAAGTTCAGATCGCTTCGGGTAAGAAGAAATTAGAAACAAAATCATATAATTTTAAGGGTTTAAAAGGTGTAGAGCGAGGAAAAATTGGAGGGGTGTTTAAGTATTATTATGGTAAAACCTCTGATTATGATGAAATCGTAAGCTTGCAAAGTGAAGCCAGAAAGGCAGGTTTTAAGACGGCCTTTGTGGTGGCCTTCAAAGATGGTGATAGAGTCAATATATCTGACGTTATTCATTAGATTATTGAAATAAAGGCTTTTTAAAAGCGTTGGAATGTGGTGAGCGATCCTCTTTCAGATCAAAAAGAAAAGAATTAGGCAGGTACTGGCCCGAAAATTATTAGTAATATTGTTTAACTAAGAACAATTGTTTTGACTATATCAAGAGAACTTAAAACCGGTGTTGTTGCGGTTATTATCATAGCATTATTTTTTTGGGGGTATAACTTCATGAAGAATAGAAGTTTATATGATCAGACAAGAACATTTTATGCCGAATATACCAATGTGCAAGGACTGGCACCCAAAAGTCCGATCACTATCAATGGGTTAAAAGTGGGTTCAGTGACCAAAATCACCTTTCATCCTGAAAAAAAAGGAGTACTGGTAGCTCATTTGAATTTAAGCAATGATATCGCTTTTTCTGAAAACTCAGTGGCTCAGATTTACAGTCCGGATTTTATCAGTGGAAAATCCCTTAAGATAAATATCGCCATCGACGAAGGTGAAATTGCCATGGATGGAGATACACTTGTCGGAGAGGTGGATTCAGGGATCATGGGCATGATCAATGAACAGATTGCTCCTCTGCAATCGAAGGTAGAGAGTTTTGTGGTGCACACGGATTCGGTGATGCAGAACATTAACGAGGTGATGGATGAGGAGAATCAGAAAAACATCAAAGAATCTTTACAGAATTTTAATATTATTCTAAGTAAATTTAAAATGACGGCCAGTCATTTGGAGCATATGACCCGTGAAGGAGGAAAAATTGACAGTGTTTTAATTGGTGCCAATAAAACCATGACCAATTTTGCTCAGATTTCTGACTCTATCCAGGCGATGGATTTGGGGCAGACGGTGGCAACTTTGCAAACTTCTCTTGAGAGTTTTAATATGTTGCTCGACAGTGTGAATGCCGGGAACGGAACCATGGGTAAATTGATGCAGGATGAAGCCTTGTACAACAACCTGACCAATTCAGCCAAAGAACTGGAAGAATTATTGAAGGAAGTGAAAGAGCATCCCAAGCGTTTTGTTCATTTATCCGTCTTCGGAAAAAAGGAGAAACCCTACGAAGAACCTGTTGAAGACTAGTTAATAACTTGTAATAGTTTTATATTTCTGACAGTTTGATTATCTTTACTTTTAAATGCTGAGGAAGCAGTTCTATTTTGCTTTCAATCCAGTATTTAGATCATACGTATGTCTTATTTACCGAATATTTTATTTGCTGTTCTGCTCTTGGCAGGCATCGGTTTTTTTGTGAAAAACATTAAAAAATTAAGCCGCAATATTGGCTTGGGAAAGGCCGTTGACAGAACTGATCACAAGGCTGAACGCTGGCGCAACATGACCAGAATTGCCCTTGGTCAGTCAAAAATGGTGAGCCGACCTGTGGCAGGTATTCTTCATGTTCTGGTATACGTCGGGTTTTTAATCATTAATATTGAAGTTTTAGAAATTATTATTGACGGCTTATTGGGGACGCACAGAGTATTTGCATTTGCCGGAGGTTTTTACAACTTTTTAATCGGTTCCTTTGAGATTCTGGCATTGCTCGTATTGGTTGCGGTGATTATTTTCTGGATCCGAAGAATGATCCTGAAAATTCCTCGATTCTGGAACAAGGAAATGACGACATGGCCAAAAAATGATGCCTTGAACATTCTTTATTTTGAAATCGTATTGATGAGTTTGTTTTTACTGATGAATGCAGCGGATTATGGATTACAACAGATGGGCGCCATTCATTATGCACAGGCAGGTAGTTTTCCGGTGAGTCAGTATATCACGGCTTTACTGCCTCAAAATGAAATTACACTTTTTTATATTGAACGTGGGGCATGGTGGTTGCACATTGCGGGTATCCTGATCTTTTTAAACTATTTGTACTATTCGAAGCATCTGCACATATTGCTGGCGTTTCCAAATACTTTTTATGCGAATTTATGGCCTGAGGGCAGATTAGACAATCTGGAATCAGTGACCAAGGAAGTCAAATTGATGATGGACCCGGATGCAGATCCTTATGCTGAACCGGAAGGGGGAGAAGAGGTGATGGAAAAGTTTGGTGCCAATGATGTGGTTGATTTGAATTGGGTGCAGCTGATGAATGCCTATACCTGCACTGAGTGCGGAAGATGTACTTCTGTGTGTCCGGCCAATCAGACCGGAAAGGAATTATCGCCCAGAGGGATCATGATGAAGACCAGAGATCGTTTGGAGGAGGTTAGCAGCTATATTGATGATAAAGGAGAAGCGGATTTTAGAGAAAACGGAGATGGAAAAACATTGTTGGATACGATAGCCGCAGAAGAAATATGGGCCTGTACCAGCTGTAATGCCTGTGTTACAGAATGTCCGATTGGTATTGATCCGTTGTCTATTATTATTGATTTACGAAGAAATCTGGTGATGGAAAATTCGGCAGCTCCACAGGAATTGAACCTGATGATGACAAATATAGAGAATAATGGAGCGCCCTGGCAATACAACCAGATGGACCGTTTGAACTGGAAAGATGAATAAGGCTTGATGGGTTAATTATCAACAAGAGAGTGAATTTTAAAATATTTAAATTAAATTAGTATGGTAATACCAACAATGGCAGAGAAAATGGCCGAAGGAAAAGCCCCGGAGGTTTTGTTTTGGGTTGGTTGTGCAGGGAGTTTTGATGACAGGGCCAAGAAAATTACCAAGGCTTTTGCCAAAATTCTGACAGAGGCAAAAGTAGATTTTGCGGTGTTGGGCACAGAGGAAAGTTGTACCGGAGATCCTGCGAAAAGAGCCGGAAACGAATTTGTTTTTCAAATGCAGGCAGTGACGAATATTGAAGTGTTGAATGGGTATGAGGTGAAGAAAATAGTTACCACCTGTCCGCATTGTTTTAATACCCTGAAAAATGAATATCCTGAATTGGGAGGAAATTATGAGGTGATGCATCATACGCAATTTCTGAAAACCCTGCTTGATGAAGGAAAAATAAGCATAGAAGGCGGTAAGTATGCCGGAAAACGAATCACCTTTCATGACCCTTGTTATTTAGGAAGGGCCAATGGAATTTATGAAGCACCCAGAGACTTGATTCAAAAACTGGAAGTGGAGTTGGTGGAAATGAAGCGATGTAAGTCAAATGGGTTGTGCTGCGGAGCCGGAGGAGCTCAGATGTTTAAGGATGCCGAAAAAGGCACGAAAGAGGTTTTTGTAGAACGAACGGAAGATGCCCTTGAGACAAAGCCCGATTTTATTGCTACGGGTTGTCCGTTTTGCAATACCATGATGACCGATGGGGTGAAGAACAAAGAACGAGAAAAGAGTATACAAGTGATGGATATAGCTGAATTAGTAGCGAATGCCCAGGACTTATAATTTGTACAATTAGATTATGCCATTTGTGAGAGATAAAAATCTAGTAAATATATACGAGGAAATTGACAAGGCTAATGGAACCATTAAGACCCTGTCAACCGCATTAAAGGATGAAGAAGAGAATAATTCACTCCTGAAGAAGCACCGGGTCATACTCGGCATTGGTTGTCTGATCTTGTTGATTCTGTTTTTATGGTCTTTTTTACCAAAGTCAAAACAGTATAAGCAGGAGTATTTGATAAAGAACAACCTGAGTCTGATTGATACGGATTCTCTTCACAAGATTCAAAGAAAGGCAAAACAGGTGGTGATTGTGGATTCTGTAAAGACTTCTTTGATCGATATGAGTATCGTATATAGCATTCAGATTGGTGCCTATACCAATTTCAATTCAAATTTGATTTCTGATGATATTACCCAATTAGAAGAATTTGAGGAAAATGGTTTTAATAAATTTTCCATCGGCAAATTTACCACCTATAAGGAATCGGTTTTGCTGAGAGACGATTTGAAGCGAGTTGGATTTAAGGATTGCTTTATTATCGCTAAATCGTATGGGGTTCCTGTGAATATTAATGAAGCCCTGCAACTTAGCGGGGAGAAATGGATTAGAGGATCAGTCAACTAAACACAGCATTATTTTGTCAAAAACCAGTATTTGGATAAGTGCGGCACGCCTCAGAACCTTGCCGTTGTCATTGTCGGGTATTATTGTCGGGTCTTTTATTGCAGCATCACAAGGTAGTTTTGATACCAGCATTTGTGTGCTGGCCTTATTGACGACTGTCGGATTTCAAGTGATCTCCAATTTTGCCAATGACTATGGAGACGGGGTAAAAGGAACCGATAATCAAGATAGAATTGGACCGGAAAGAGCTCTGCAAAGTGGCGCTATCAGCCCGGAGGCGATGCTTAAGGCCATTAAGATTACAGGGGTTATCAGTACCCTGTTGGCCTTAGGACTGATCTATGTTGCTTTTGGAACCACCTATATCTGGTATAGCCTAATTTTTATCGGCTTGGGTGTTTTGAGTATCCTTGCAGCCATCAAATACACTATGGGAGATCATGCCTATGGATACAGTGGATTTGGAGACTTATTCGTGTTTTTATTTTTTGGCCTGCTCAGTGTTTGTGGCACCTATTTTTTATATACCAAGTCTCTGGACCTGACCATTTTTTTACCGGCTATTTCGGTGGGAACTTTGAGTGTTGGCGTATTGAATCTGAATAATATGCGTGATCAAGAATCGGATGCCAAGGCAGGGAAAAACACGATTGTGGTAAAAATCGGGAACGAGTTTGCCCGCTATTATCACTTTTATTTGTTGGGATCTTCTTTTTTACTCGCTTTATTGTACAATGTGATTCATTTTAAATCGGCGTATCAGTTTCTTTTTTTACTGGCCTATATACCGATTGTGAAGCATTTTTTGTTTGTTTATGAGAATAAGGATCCCAGATTACTGGATCCGGAACTAAAAAAGTTAGCTTTAAGCACATTTTTGTTTGCTATTTTATTCGGAATTGGCTTAATTTTGTGACCTGACAAAAGTCATACTAATAAAAGACTAATTAGTCTACTTTTGTGCTTTACCGAATGATGAAAAAATTAATCATAACCCATTTACTTCTCAATCTGTACCTGTTGGTGCTGATTCAGCCGGCTTTGCCAGTGCTGGAGTATTTGATTAATTATGATTATATCGTCAATGAACTTTGTGAGAACAGAGAAAAACCAATTTTGACCTGTAATGGAAAGTGTTATTTAGGCGATCAGGTTGAAAAATCATTAGAACGTGGGACGGAAGATCAAAAGCCTCTTCCACCTCAAATTGAGTTTAAAGAATTTGTCAGTCTGCAGGCCAGTGCGAACCAGCAACAGGCCTCTTTTGAATTAGTTGCAAAGCAAGTTATTTTGACTCCGGTTACTTTGGAGAATAGCTTGTACGCAAGATCGTTGTTGCGACCTCCCCAGCTCTAAGATCCTTTTTTTTTCAATAACAGCTTTTTAACGAGCTGTATCAATTACAATAATTTTTTAATCACTTGTAGATAACAGGCGTATGTCTGCTTATATGCAGGTATCACAATAAACGCAATGAAAATAACAAACTATATATTTTTACTTTTTATAGGGCTGTCGATGTTAGCCTGTTCGGATGATACAGATGGAGGACCGGAAGATCTTGACAAGGAAATTGAAGACCTGATCAAAGTACAGCAAATTAGCAATGATGATCATATCATAGAAGTGTATAACAGCACCGGAACCTTTTACCAGGGATATAATGAGCTGACAATCCGGATTGTCGATAAGGCAACAGAAACATTTATTTCCAATGCCACCTTGAACTGGCAACCCATGATGCACATGACCGAAATGATGCATTCTTGCCCGGCGTCAGATTTGAAGAAGGTCTCGGGAATGAAGACCATTTATGACGGTTTTATAGTTTTTCAAATGCCTGGAAACAGCGAGGAAGGGTGGACACTAAGCTTTACGTATTCGGTGGATGGAATGGACTATATGGCCAAAGACGATATCAATGTAATCGCTTCTGAAGAGCGTGTTGTAGCTGTTTTTAACGGTACTGATCAGGCTCGATATGTACTGGCTTTGATGGAGCCCCTGAACCCGGATGTTAAAATCAATGATATTTCTGCCGGATTGTATAAAATGGAGAACATGATGACTTTTACGCCTGTGGCAGATTATACGGTGGCACTGGATCCCAGAATGCCAAGTATGGGCAACCATACCTCGCCGAACAACCAAGACCTGGTATACGATGCTGTTGATCAGATTTACAAAGGGAAGTTGTCGCTAACCATGACAGGCTACTGGATGCTGAATTTAAAACTACTCAACGAAAATGATGAGGTGCTAAAAGGTGAAGATGTTACTGAAGAAAACGAAAGTAGCAGTCTTTATTTTGAAATTGAATTTTAATGAAACAGGTCAGCTGCCTCTAATGAGGCAGCTGTTCTCATAACAATACGTTTATGAAAACAATCAAAATAGTTGCCGCGTTTTTACTTGTTTTTTCGACTCAGTTGCAGGCCCAGGAAACGGAGGATGGCTCTTTGGCGAAGCTGGAAACAGACTCTTTGAAGACTGTAAAACTGGATGAGATCATCTTGATAGGACGGGAGGAGCTCAGCAATCAAAAGCAAGTGAAACCACTTTCATCGGTTGATGAATATTTAGAAAGATCCTTAAAAGTGACCATGATCAAAAGAGGGAATTATGCCTGGGAACCTGCGCTGAATAATATGAATTCTGATCGTTTATCCCTTACCATAGATGGCATGCAGATTTTTGGTGCCTGTACTGATAAAATGGATCCGATTACTTCGTATGTCGATATATCAAATCTGTCGGCTGCCCGCATTAGCTCTGGTCAGCAAGGCGCTGAGCATGGTTCTGTGGTAGGCGGATCGATCGACCTGCAAATGCAAAAAAGTGATTTTGAAGGTGATCAATGGGACATAGGTATTGATACCGGTTTTGAAAGCAACGGAGAAGCCAAGATCTTTAGCGGTGAGTTCAATGTGTCGGAAGACACTTATTTTGTCAACACAGATGTTATCTATCGCAAGGCCGGAAACTATTACGCGGGTGGAGATACGGAAGTATTATACAGTCAGTATGAAAAATTCAATATTTCGGCAACGGCCGGATTTAAAACCAGTGAGAAGGGAGCGATTATCGGATCGTTGATCTATGATCGTGCCAATGATGTTGGGTACCCTGCCTTGCCTATGGATGTATCCCTGGCCAGAGCAGCCATTGGATCGGTGGCCTATGAGGTGAAGGATGCTTCTGATGCCATTGAACGCTGGGAAACCAAGTTGTATGTGAATTCGATCAAACATGTGATGGATGATACAAATCGGCCTGATGTGATCATTCATATGGATATGCCGGGTTGGAGCGATACCTACGGTTTTTATTCAAAAATAAATATGTCCAAAGGCAAACATGACTTACAGTTCAATGCCAACGGTTATTACAATAAATCACTGGCGGAGATGACGATGTATCCGATTGACCAGGAGGAAGCATTGATGTTTATGCTTACCTGGCCCGATGTAAGAACCACTCATGCCGGTGTGTATGGCGAAGATGAAATTCCGCTAAGCGAACAGGGAAGTGTGAAGTTTACGACCCGACTGGCATTTCAGCATGAGCTGGTGGCTGATGCCTTTGGTTTGAACAGTTTGCAGATTTTTTATCCGGAAATGGAGGAGAGTCAACAACGGGTTATGGTCAATGTGTCGGCTCAATACAAATGGGAAAGTTCCAAATCTACCTGGACCTTTAGAGGAGGTTATGGAGAACGGGCGCCTTCTGTTTCTGAAGCCTATGGCTTTTTTCTTTACAATAGTTATGACAATCATGACTATATCGGGAATCCATATCTCGGCAATGAAAAATCGGCGGAGCTCAATGCCAATTACGACTTTAACATACAAGATTTTAGCATTGGAGCTGAGGCCAGTTATTTTTACATGCCTGATTATATCATCGGAGAGATCGATCCTGATTTAAGTCCCATGACTTTGGGTGCAGAGGGAGTGAAAGTGTATACGGCCTTGGATTATGCCACTATTTTGAGCAGTGGTATGCGCATGACGTATCAGTTTTTGACCGGTTTTTCTTTGAGCGGTTCTATGAGCTATAACCTGGGACAGGATGACAGCAATGGTAGTTTACCGATGATCAGGCCATTTCAATACGGGGCAACCCTGGGCTATCAAAAAGGGATGTTTACAGCAGAGATTGATATGGATGGCGCATCGGAACAACAGAATTATGGTGAGGCCTATGGAGAAAGTCCCTCGGATGCCTATACCGTTTTTAATATGAATATTGGATCGAGCTTTTATTTTGGAAGTCAGAAATTGATAGCCAAAGCCGGTATTGAAAATATATTTGATGTTTTTTATTCCACGTATGCAGACTGGAATGGAATTCCAAGAAAAGGGAGAAATGTATTTTTAAATTTATCCTATGTAATTAAATAAGTTTTTCAAGTGAATAATCAGTAAATTAGTATCAAAATTTATCTGACATGAAAGTTACTTATTTAGGCCATGCAGCCTTATCGATAGAGGTAGGTGAAGTACATCTTATTGTAGATCCTTTTATCAGTCCGAATGAACTGGCAAAAGATATTGATATCAATGCCTTACAGGCAGATTTTATTCTGATCACCCATGCGCATCAGGATCATATCGTGGATGTGGAAGCCATCGCCAAGAACACTGGTGCTACCATCATTTCCAATTATGAAATTGTTACTCATTATGGAGCCAAAGGGATTGAAGGGCATCCTATGAATCACGGCGGTAGCTGGCAATTTGATTTTGGAAAGGTAACCTATACCAATGCCATACATACCAGTTCCTTTCCTGATGGAAGTTATGGCGGTCAGCCCGGTGGATTCATTTTGGAAACGGAAGAAGGTAATTTATATATCGCAGGAGATACAGCCCTGACTTTTGATATGAAACTGATCCCTATGCAGTGTAATATTGACCTGGCCATTCTGCCAATAGGTGATAATTTTACCATGGGGGTTGAAAGTGCCATTCATGCATCAGATTTTGTAGAATGTAACAATATCATGGGCTATCATTATGACACCTTCGGGTATATTGTTATTGATCATGAAGATGCCATAAAAGCCTTTGAGAAAGCCGGTAAGAATTTGATTCTGTTGGGGATAGGTGAGGACCTTACTTTTTAGATGTCTGATTTTTTCTTAACTTAGAGAGAAATCAAAAAATCAATAGCATGAAATATTCGAATGAGGTCATCTTGCAGGTGCCCTTGGATAAGGTAGTCAAGCTCTTTGACAGCGAAGAGAACATGTTCAAATGGCAACCTGAACTGATCAGTTTTGAACATATTTCAGGAGATAAAGGAGAAGTAGGTGCCAAATCCAGGTTGTTGTATAAAATGGGGAAAAGGGAGGTAGAAATGATCGAAACCATTACCGTTAAAAACCTTCCGAAAGAATTCTCCGGTACCTATGAAGCCAAAGGAGTCTGGAATGAAATGAAGAATTACTTTGAAGCCATTGATGCACAAAGCACGCGATGGGTCTCAGAAAGTGATTTTAAGTTTAGCGGGTTCATGAAGGTCATGGCCTTTTTTATGGGCAACTCATTTAAAAAGCAATCACAGCAATACCTTGACAACTTCAAAGTATTTGCGGAAAGTAATTCAGCGTCCTGAAAATTGGTTCAACCCTCTTTCCAGGTGATGAAAGATCGTTAACACTGCTAGGGTACTAACTCCAGAATAAGGAATACAAGGCGACTAAAATAATCATAACGACGAATGCACCTATGTTGAAACCTGAACTGGTTTTGAACAATTCTTTACTTAACGGAATGCCTTTTGCATCGTTTTTGCCTTTATTTTGGAACAAACTTATCATGACAATAATGAAACCTGTGATCAGAGCGGAATACCCCATTTGATCCATCCAGGGGATATCTACAAAAATAGGATTACTAGACCAACCCTTGGGTGCCACTTTAAAATACATGGCCACCGGAATAGAAACTAAGGCACCAATGATGGCTGCTTTGTTGGTTGTTTTTTTCCAAAAGAGTCCCAGTACGAATACGGCAAGGATCCCCGGACTTACGATTCCGGTATATTCCTGAATAAATTGAAAGGCCTGATCTATACCACCTAATAATGGCGCCATGATACAGGCAATAATTAAGGCTACAGCTGCTGAAATTCTACCCGTATTCACCGTGGCTTTATCGCTTGCATTTTTATTGAAATATTCCTTGTAGATATCCATGGTAAAGATGGTAGAAGTAGAATTTAACATTGAAGCCAGAGAGGAAACAATAGCTGCAGCCAAGGCAGCAAAGGCCACTCCTTTCAGACCTGTCGGCAAAAACTGCAACAACCATGGATAGGCCTTGTCAGCCTGTTCGGCCGTTGGCAGGTTCTTGAGTCCGGCCTCACCAAGTCTGGACATAATTTCTGGATCATTCACCATGACATAAGCCGCAATACCCGGGATGACCACAATGAGCGGTATAATCAGTTTTAAAAAGGCCGCCAGCAAAATACCTTTTTGAGATTCTCTCAGGGATTTGGCCGCCAGGGTTCGTTGAATGATGTACTGATTGAATCCCCAATAGTAGAGGTTGGCTACCCAAAGTCCTCCCACTAACACCCCAATACCCGGTAAGTTGTTATATTCCGGATTTGATTCGTCAAGGATCATGGAAAATCGATCGGGCGCTGCTTCATAAACCGTTTTAAGTCCGGCGACAAACCCTTGGCCATCTGCTACAGTATCCAAGGCCAAATAGGTTGTAAACAGACCTCCCAGCACTAAAAACACCACCTGTATTACATCGGTCCAGGCAACTGCAGAAAGTCCGCCATACAGGGAATAAGCAGCAGCAAACAAGGCCAGGCCCATTACGCCGTAGATCATGGGAATACCCATAATGGTTTCAAGGGCCAAAGAACCCAGGTATAGTACGGAAGCCAGGTTGACAAAGACGTAGAGAGCAATCCAGAAGACAGCCAGGATGGTTTTTAAGTTTTTAGAAAATCTTTTTTCAACAAATTCGGGGATGGTATAGAGGCCTTTTTCAATAAAAATTGGAAGGAAGTATTTACCTACGATGATCAATGTTAAAGCGGCCATCCATTCATAGGAAGCAATGGCCAAACCAAGGGCAAAGCCAGAACCAGACATTCCAATGAATTGTTCTGCAGAGATATTGGCTGCAATTAAAGAGGCACCGATGGCCCACCAGGGAAGTGATTTGCCCGCTAAGAAATAGTCTTCAGCGTTTTTTTCGTGTCCCTTCTTGTCCCGTGAAACCCATAGCCCTACGCAAAGAATTAGAATGGCGTAACCAATAAAAATGATATAATCGAGCAGTTCAAAATTGGAGTTCATACAAGGATTTGTTAGGTTGCTTAAACATAGTCATTTTCTCGGAAAGTATTTCTTAAATTTCTCAAAGTACGTGTGTTCCATCTTGTTTGAGATTGTCATTCATCACAAGGATGTCTACATAGTCCTGAAACCCTATTGAACTTACAGTTATGCGATGGGTACCGCCAGGAACTTTGATTGAATAAAAACCATATTTATTTGTGGAAACGCCGATTTTTAGGTCTGGAAAGTAGACATTGGCATTGATCATACTTTCATTACTTGCAGCCTCCTTTATCGTTCCGCTCAGGGTATAGGATTCCTGACCGTGCATGGAAATCAAAGAAATACATGAAATGACAACTCATAAAAAGAGGGTCACCTTACAGCGAGATTCGTATCAGGCCAGCATTTTAGAGATAAAAAAGAGCAGCATTTTTTCTACTTCTTCATTTGGTAGTCCTTTTTTACTAATATCAGTTAAACGAGGCAGGTGATCTGCAAAATAAAAATGGTTATTGGTCATTTCGTATAAATTGCTTGCCAGGGCATGTGGGTATGGAAATTCAGGCTTGATCTCAAGAATGACTTCCGCTACTGTAGAAACGATTTCTTTGTAGTTCAGAAAAAAGCCTTTTTTATTTTCTTCGTCCACACTTTTGGTATGATATACTTTGGTACTTTCCGAAATAACCACATTATGAAGAGAAGATTCGTTCACATAGTCGATGGTAGGATTTTCTTCACTGATCGAGACAAAAGTATGGATGATGATCTCTAATTTACGTTTCGGGTCGTCAATGTTAAAGGTCTTGATCTGAATCATATAGTTGAGCCATTCCCAATACCATGAGACCAGATAGGTAAGTAACAGGTG
>NZ_JBPCUJ010000050.1:0-38553 GCF_051011215.1 Lutimonas sp. | reverse complement strand
AATCAAAGATTTTATTTTTATTCTTCTTTACTTCTACATTTATTTTTGCACAAGAATTAACTGTAGATCAGGTACTTGAAAGCAAGATTGTTTCTGAAGAAGGGGGGAATGCCGTTTCCGTAAATGGCATAGAGTTGTTCTCTCAAGTAGAACTTCCTCAATTCTATACCAATAGAGAATTTGAACCGGCTTGGACCAATTCCAGAAATCGAAAAGACCTGATCGAGAGTTTGGAGTCTTCTTTTGATGAAGGATTGACTCCTGATGATTATCACCTTCAGATGATTAAGAATCTTACTAACAAATCTGGGAAGTCAAAGTTAAATGCCAAGGAAAAAGCAGATTTGGATTTATTAATGACCGATGCGCTGATCTTATATGCAGCGCACCTATTGGAAGGAAAGCTGGAACAATCCAATCTCAGGAAATCATGGGATGTAGAACGAAATGAAGGGCCCTCAAATCCTGATAGCTTGTTAACAGTAACCTTGCATAACAAAAGAATTAAATCGGTTTTGGAAGCGCTAAAACCGAATAATTATATGTACAATTTAATGAAGTTTCACTTGAAAAAATTAAGAAAGGAAGCTTCTGAAGGAGGATGGCCTGTGGTGAGTGAAGGGGAAACTTTAAAGCCCGGGGATTCAGCGGCGCGTATTTTGGAAATAAGAGACTATTTACTCGCTGTGGGTGATTTGAAAGTAAAGGCCAAGGAGAACCAAATGGTATTCGACACGGTAGTCGAAACGGCAGTGAAGAATTTTCAAAAGAGACATAAACTGACCAGTGATGGTGTTATAGGAAAAGGAACCATTGAACAAATGAGGGTTCCGATCGAAGACAGAATAGACATGCTTATTTTGAATTTAGAACGGTCGAGATGGGTGTTTCATGAACCTGATCCTGATTTTTTAATGGTGAATATTGCAGGATTTCATGTGAAGAGAATTACAAACCGTCAAGAGGTTTTTGATTCAAGAGTTATCGTTGGAAAATACCACAAGGAATCACCTGTTTTTAAAGGGGTGATGAAATATATTGTTATGAACCCGACGTGGACCTTACCGTACTCCATTGCAACTCATGAAACCCTGCCAAAATTAAAGAAGGATCCAGGCTATCTGGCCGCTAAACACATGGAAGTGCTTGATCGGAGCGGGGCTGTTTTAAACCCGGCAAACATCGACTGGAGCCAGTATTCCAGAGGGAATTTTCCATTCACCATACGACAGAAAGCAGGGCCGTGGAATGCTTTGGGAGAGGTCAAATTTATGTTTCCAAATAAATATGCCGTATACCTTCATGATACGCCTTCCAGAGGCTTGTTTAATCGCCAGGACAGGGCCTTCAGCCATGGTTGTATTCGAACAGAGGATAAATGGGGATTGATGATGAGTCTGATGGATGATCCAGAAGTATGGAATATGGAGAAGATTAATGAAATTTTAAAATCTGGAAAAACGACCACGATTACCTTGCCAAAACCAATTAATATTTACTTGATTTATTTGACAGCAGCTGTGGATCAAAATAATAATTTAATGTTTATGAAGGATGTCTATAAAAGGGATCCTGAAGTGATCTCGGCCATGAACAAACCTTTTCATTTTAACAAAGTTAAGTAAGAATAGTAAAGGGGTTATTTATAGTATTTAGGAAATTCTGTAAATAAGGTTTTGCCGTCTTTGATGTTTTTCCAGTGTTTGGTGTTAAACTCAATGGCAACAACGCCACAGGTCGGTACATGATCGATTTTTTTGTGACCGAATGTATTGACAAAATCACTGATGCCATGATCATGACTGAAAATAATGGCTGAATCAAACCCATTGTCCAACGCTTTGACCGTCTTTATAAGGTACCCATCGCTAAAGCTGTAAAGTGATTTACTTATTTTTAAGTTTGCCAGAGGGTAGTTAAAAGAATAACTAAAAATCATTGCAGTATGCAAGGCTCTGTTCGCGCAACTCGAGACAAACACAGAAGGTGTTTCAATTTTTTTCTGTAATTCTTTGGATATCAAATACGCATCGTTGATGCCTCTTTTTTTCAGAGGTCGGTCTATGTCTTTAATGCCATCGTATACCCAGGAGGATTTCGCATGACGCACAATGAACAGTGTTTTCATTTTATCAAGTCACAAGTTTGATTAAGCGTAAAATCAAATATAATCAAATATGAGAACGTATGTTTTCGATTTATATTTTTTTTTCAAAACAATTTCAACTCATTTTTTATGGTTGCAATCTGCTTTTTTTCCATTCAAAGGATTCTTGCAAGGTGTACAGAATTCTATCATGCATTCTGTTCGGACGACCCTGCCAGAATTCAATGGAAACTGGTTTCACAATAAAGCCTCCCCAAAAATCAGGTCTTGGAATTTCTTTGTTCTCATAGGCTTGTTCAAGTTTATATAATTTATCATCAAGCGCTTCTCTTGAGGCTATTTCCTGACTTTGATCTGAGGCCAATGCCCCAAGTTTGCTACCGTCTGGCCTCGATTCAAAATAACCATCAGATAAATTAGCAGCAATTTTTTCAGCTTGACCTTTTATGATGATTTGTCTCTCAAGACCATGCCAAAAAAAGTTGAGACATACATTTGGATTCGCCGCTATGGCTTTGCCTTTTTCACTGGTGTAATTGGTATAAAAGATAAAACCTTCCCAGGTAAATTTTTTGAGTAATACAATACGTGTTTTTGGAAAACCATCAAGTCCAAGTGTTGATACACTCATGGCATTGGCCTCTTCCAAGCCGTCAAATTCGTCCGCTTCATAAAACCACTTTTGGAATAACTCCATGGGGTTTTCCGGCAAATCTTCTCTGATCATTGGGTTGCGTTCGTAACTTTTTCTATAATTACTCAAGTCTTTTTCCATAGGTCAAAAATACATTAATTTTTTATTGGGTTTGTCGAATTCGAATAAGATAAAGCCCCAGAAAGGTGAGCAATCCATTAATGATCAAAATTTCATAACCAAACTGGTACCCGTCAAATAGTTCTATAGAATAATGGTTTAGGGCATAACTGAGTGATACGGAAGTAATGGCAACCAGCCAAACCCACTTTTCCCTGATCTTATAGTTGGTGAAAATTCCAAAAGCAAAAAGACCGAGTAAGGGTCCATAGGTATAGGATGATACTTTTAATAAACTACTGATCACATTGTCTTGAAGGATATTGCGATAGGAAATAATGATCAGGATCAATAGCATGGAAAATGAAAAATGAACCATTTTTCTAATGCGTTTCTTCTCTTTTTCTGACTTTGCCTCCAAATTGATAAAATCAATACTGAAAGAAGTTGTGAGTGATGTAAGTGCGCTATCTGCGCTTGAGTAAGCAGCGGCAATCAAACCCAGAATAAAAATAATTCCCAGTTCGATTCCCAGGTGCTGGTGCAAGGCTATTTCCGGAAAAAGTAAATCCGTTTTTGTTTTGCCATCAACAATTGGGATGTCAATTTGATATTGATGCGCATAGCTGAATAACAGGGCACCCAGAAATAGAAAGATAAGATTCACCGGGATAAGAATAAGCCCAAGAGAAATCATGTTTTTTTGAGCTTCTCTCAGGTTTTTGCAGGTCAGGTTTTTCTGCATATTATCTTGATCCAGTCCTGTCATGGCAATCGCAATAAACATCCCTCCTAAAAAAGATTTTAACCAGAATTTAGAATCTTTAAAACTGTCGCTAAAAAATATCTTGCTCTGTTCTTTAAAACTGTCAGTGGCGGTGAACTCGGTCAACGTCATGGGAAATTTGTTCAAAATCAGGACTATCGAAACAAGGACCGCAGTAATCATTAAAAATGTCTGCAAGGTGTCTGTCCAGACGATGGTTTTGATCCCAGCCCGGTAGGTATATAACCAAATAAATACAACCGATAGAATCACAGTTACTTCAAAGGGTACGTTCCAGGCGTCAAGTATAAAATACTGTAAGACAGAGGCCACTAGAAACAAGCGAAAAGATGCTATTAAAATGCGGGATAATAAAAAGAAAAAAGCCCCGATCTTATGACTTTTTGGCCCAAATCGAGCTAAGAGGTATTCATAAATAGAGGTGAGGTTCATTTTGTAATAAAGGGGCAGCAAAACAGTAGCTATCACCAGATATCCGAAAAAATATCCAAGTACTATTTGCATATAGCTGAATTGGGTACTGCCCACCCATCCCGGGACCGAAATAAAAGTAACACCTGAAAGAGAGGCGCCAATCATTCCAAAAGCCACCACATACCACGGAGAATTTCTATTGGCCTTAAAAAATACTTCGTTGCTGTCGTCTTTCGCCGTAAGGTAGGTGATCCCAATTAACACAGCAAAGTAGAGCAGAACGATACTCAAAAGTAAAAATGGCGACATAGATAATTATTGTAAAACAAAAATAATTGATTTCAAGTTGAGTCTGAATTAAATGACAGGATTAAATCATCTTTTTTTGCAACTTGTTTTTCTGTTATAAATTTTTAAAAGCATTACATTTGCCTCATGGAATTTTCATCGAAACTTTTAGAGAATGCGGTTAATGAAATGGCGCAATTACCAGGTATAGGAAGGCGTACAGCTCTTCGGTTGGTATTGCATCTTTTAAAGCAGCCAAAAGAGCAGACCCAGTATTTAACATCCGCACTTCAAAGTTTTAGGGATGACATCAAGTTGTGCAAGCAATGTCATAATATTTCCGATGTGGAACTCTGCGAAATCTGTACCAATGCAAGGAGAGATCCTGAAGTGATTTGTGTTGTTGAAGATATCAGAGATGTGATGGCGATTGAAAACACCTCTCAGTTTAAAGGTTTATACCATGTGTTAGGTGGAAAAATTTCGCCAATCGAAGGAGTTGGCCCTCATAATCTTACCATTGAAAACCTGGTGGAAAAAGTAGCGAATGGGGAAATAAAAGAGGTTATTCTGGCATTGAGTTCCACGATGGAGGGGGATACAACGAATTTCTATATCTATAGGCAATTGCAAAAATTCGAAGTCAATTTAACAACCATTGCTCGTGGTATTTCAGTGGGAGATGAAATCGAATATGCAGATGAAGTAACATTGGGAAGAAGTATTTTAAACAGGGTTCCTTTTCAGCAAGGCCTGAAGCAATAACTTTTTCTGAAGCAAATTTAGAATGCTTCTAATTCTCTGTAATAATCATATTGCAGGTCTTCATGCAAAAGGGCCGTTTTCTTTTTACATTCAGCAATCAATCTAAAATAAATAGTTTCCACTTTTCTGTTTCTGTGGATTGATGGACTGAAGTCTTTTAATTTTTGGCAAAAATAGATGAGCAATTCTAGCTCAGTTTCTTTGTTTTGGGAATAACGTATATATTTTTTTGTGTGATTTAAGATAGTGCGAATACTTTTTTTTACGAAATAAGGACTTTTTCGATTTACATTTTCAAATTTTTCATCAATTTCCTCTTTCACACTCTCAATATACATAGCCTCATCTGATGATTCAAAAAGCAGGTAGGTCAGCAACTCCTTGTTTTCTTTTTTAAATCGAGAAAGACGCAAACATAATTCTAATATCTCTTTAGGAGACCTCTCCTGAAGTTCCAGTTTTAGTTCCCTTACTGTAGCTGATTTCATACACTTATCAATATATAGACAAATATAAAGCTATGTCTTGACTAAATGGTAAATTGTCATATTTTTGCCAAAAATTGATTCTTTTGATTAGAATTTCAGTCATCATCGTAAATTATAATGCCCGTTTTTTCTTAGAAAACTGCCTTTGCAGTGTTTTGAGTTCAGAGGTGGCAGATCTGATTGAAATTATTGTCGTGGACAATGCTTCCAATGATGATAGTTGCTCCATGATAAGCAATTCTTTTCCCGATATTCAATTGATAAGAAATGCTGAAAATGTGGGATTTGCGAAGGCAAATAACCAGGCTGTTAAAATGGCACAAGGAGATTATATACTTATTTTGAATCCGGACACCATGTTAGCTGAAACCACTCTTTCTGATATGTTGGCTTTTGCTGAAGGGCAAGAGAATTTTGGCGCTGCAGGACTCCGTTTTATCGACGGAACCGGAAGTTATCTGCCAGAAAGCAAGCGTAATTTTCCGAACTTGATGGTCGCAGGTGCGAAATTACTCGGTTATTCAAACTCTTATTATGCCAATCATCTGGATCATAAAGCTGTAGGGCCGGTTGAGATATTAACAGGGGCTTTTATGTTTGTCAGGAAAGAAGTCTACAATACCATCGGAGGTTTTGATGAAGATTTTTTTATGTATGGTGAGGATATTGATTTGAGCTACAGGATTTTAAGAGCAGGGTATCAAAACTTTTATATAGGTACAAGTAGTGTACTACATTTTAAAGGTGAAAGTACTGTGAAAGACAAGTTTTATGTAGAAAATTTTTATGGGGCACTGCGGATTTTTTACAAGAAACATTTTTCGAATAGGGCAGGTCTGTATATGCTCGTGGATGTTTTGATCAAGACCATGATCTCTTTGAAATCGCTTTCGGGTAGCCAAAAAGCTAGTAGAAAGGAAGGTGTAAAAGCCTGGGCATATATGGGTAAGGATGCCAAGGTTTATGAACGTTTGAAAGGTTTGTTTGTGTCAATTCCATCTGTTTCAGTGACACATATGGAAGCAACTGGTTCAGAAGGTCAGGTGGTACTATTTGATTCAAAGACCTTGAAATATGCTGAAATTATAGAAGCCATGGCAAGGCCTGATTTAAGTGAGGTAAGAAAGAGAATTATAAGCCAGAATCAGGAGTTTTACATAGGTAGTGACGCGTCAAATGAACAAGGTGAAGCAGTCACCTTTTAAGACGAAAACTTATTTTTTTATACGAATTCTAGCATCTACTGCAATTATATCGTTTGCTGAAATCATCAATGGATTGATGTCAAGTTCGACAATTTGAGGAGTATGAATTAATAAGTTGGAGACTTTTTCAATGGTTTGATAGAAAGCTTCAAGGTGGCATCCGGGTTCACCACGGATCCCTTTTAGTATCGTATTTATTCTTAAACCATCCACCATGTTTTTTGCTTCGTTTCTGTCGATTGGGACAAGCCCGGTACGAATGTCATTAAGGGCCTCAATGTAGATTCCACCGGCACCACATAAGACCAGAGGAGGAAATCCTGCTTCTTTTTTCGCTCCGATAAACACCTCTTTTCCTGAAATCATTTCTTGAATCAGCACGGCTTTAACTCCTTTTTGCTTCATAAGATTTCTAAAATTGTGTGTCAATTCCGTAATGTTCAATACACTTGTAATAACCCCTTGCTGATCACTTTTGTGCAAAGGACCGACTACTTTCTGTACCACCGGGTAGGTGAATGATCTGGCTGCCGTCAGTAAATCTGATTCTGTTTTAACAAGTACCTGTTTAGCCATTTTTATGCTTGCCGCAGTGAGCAATTCATATACCTGAGAAGGGTTTAAAAAACCATCTGAAAAGGAATCAATGAGGGCTTTTATTTTTGCTTCACCTTTGTTCATTGACTGGATAGATACTGCGGATGCGAGACCGGAATTTAGTATTTTGCTGAGACAGGTTCCAAACTGATATTCATCGTTAAAAGCGCAATTTCCTTTGGCCAAAAAGTCCTGAATTTCATTGCGAACATTCACAACAGATGGGAGGATGGCGTAAATAGGCTTTTTACTTGTGCTGCTTTTTTTGTGAATGACATCAAATGCCTCTGTAACACTTCCCAAACCGGGGCTTCCAAAAATTACAATCATGCCATCGATGTCATCGATATTGTTTTCGACATAGCTAATAACATCCTCAAGTTGTGTTGCATTGCCGGTAGCAAGGATGTCAACCGGATTTTTAGCCGAGGCTCCCGGATATAGCAATTGCCGTATGTTATCGCTATGCTCGTCATTCAGGTCCGGAATGCAAATGCCTTTTGCACTCAACGTATCTGTTAGGATCACTGCGGGTCCTCCGGCATGGGTGATAATGGCAAAGTTCCTGGGTTTCTTATCTGTGATTTGCAATAAAGCGGCACAGGTGACCAATTCATGTCTGCTATGGCATCTGATGATTCCGGCTTTTTGAAAAAGGGCTGTGATAAAAATATCCGAATTGATCATGGCTCCTGTATGTGAGGAGGCAGCGGACTTTCCTTTTTCAGTGATGCCTGACTTTAACGCAAGTATCGAACAGCCTTTGCGCTTTAATGAAATACTGTGTTTTAATAATTTTTCAGGATTTTGAACACCTTCTATGTAGAGCATTTTTACAGTACTGCTTTTACCTTTGATAAAAGATTCATCCATATGCTGGAGTACTTCTTCAACCCCTATCTGAGCGCTGTTGCCTACGGTGAAAAGACTAGAGAATGATAATCCTAGTTGATTCGCAGCTTCGATGGTAAATACAGCAGTGGCTCCTGAAGCCGATATAAAATCTACACCATTTTTCGTAATTCTTGGGATTGGTTTTGTGAATATGCCAGCGTAATTTTCATTGATCATTCCTATATTATTGGGTCCCAACAAACTTGCTCCTGCATGCGTAATTAGTTGTGTGATTTTATTTTGAAGTTTGAGGCCTTCCTCATTGAGCTCTGCAAAACCAGCGGCAAAAATTATAAAGGCTTTTGTTTCTTTATTGTTCACTAATTGTTCCACAACTTCGAGAATGTCAAATGCCGGGATGGCTATAATGGCAAGGTCTATGTCTGGAAGGGCAGATACCTCATGAAGACAAATAATATCCTGGACAGTATCTTTTTTTGGATTTACAACAAATAATTCTCCTTTGAATTCCTGGTCGATAAGGTTTTTAAGCACACTTCCTCCAATACTTTCGGTATTATCTGACCCTCCAATTACAGCAATACTTTCCGGATTGATTAGTTTGGGGTGCAGCATCATCTATTCATATTGAACTGTAAAATAAGTCAAAAAAAACGATGAATAAGATGACATTTATCAAGTCAATTGGCTTTTAAATTTGCGAACTTTGAGTTGGTATTCTAAGTTCAGGGCCTATGTATGTATTTTCAAGAGCAGTAAATTCTTTGCATTCGGAAGACATAAAACTATTGATGAAGCAATCTTCAAAGAAAGGCCTCATCTCATTTGCTGCGGGTATGCCAAATAATGATCTCTTTCCAGTAAGGGAAATTGATGAAATTTTTGCAAACTTAGATCATGAGACTAAAAAACGCTGCTTTCAATATGGACCCACCAGTGGGTATCCTCCCTTAATTAAGTCCTTGGAAACAATGATGAAGGCCAAAGGGATGGCTATGAATTCTAACAAGTTACTGATTACAACAGGGTCGTTACAAGCTATCAGTATTATCACGCAGGAATTTATCAATGAAGGGGATCTGATATTTGCTGAATGTCCTTGCTTTGTTGGTGCATTATCGGTTTTTGAGACCTATGGCGCAGAGATCAAGGGAATTCCCATTGATGCTGAAGGTATCGATATAGCAGCGTTAACTATGGAGCTGCAACGGTGTAAGAAGCGTCCTAAATTTTTGTATATCACTCCTAATTTTCACAATCCGGCAGGAATTATTTACAGCGAAAAACGTCGCAAACAATTATTGGAAATACTATCCGGAACAGGAATTATTCTTATTGAAGATGATGCCTATGGTGATCTTTATTTTGAAGAAAAAGATGCTTATCTGACTAAACCATTGAAAACATATAAAGGGTATGATGTTGATATCATTTATACGGGTTCATTTTCAAAAATACTGGGTCCTGGCTTCAGATTAGGGTATATGATTTCTTCTGAAGAAATATTTGAAAAAGCAGAAACGATTAAACAGGCCTTAGATGCCTGTACTTCGAATTTTATGCAAATTCTCGCGAATGAATTTATTTCAGGTGGTTATTTACAACCCTACCTTTGTTTGTTGCGAAAGGAATATGCGCAAAGATATGACCTCCTTGCTGCCAGTTTAGAAAAGTACCTTCCTGCTGAAGTAACATGGATACCACCCAAGGGAGGGTTTTATGTATGGCTGGAGTTGCCATCATCTATAAAGGCAACGGATCTGTTTGCAGATTGTTTGGCCAGAGGTGTTGTCTTTGTGACGGGTCGCACTTTTGATCCAGAAAGTACCAAAGACAATCGTTTGAGATTATCGTTTTCCAATATGCCAAAAGAGGCCATTGAAGAAGGTGTTGTTCTCTTGACGTCCGTGATAGAAAACCATTTAAAAAATAGTACCTTGCTTACTTAGTACACGAATTCTACAAAATCTTTTGCTTTTTTTTGCCCTGCTTTAAAAGCTTCGATATTCTTTGTGATTATTTTTTCACTTTTTTCTCTAAAGAAATAGCGAATGGCCTGCATAAAGAAATCTTCAGGAATTGGCAGTTGACCCGATGCAGCTCCCAATAAGATCATATTGCACATTTTGGAATTCCCTAATTCCTTGGCACAGTTTTTTGCACTAATAATAATGTGGTTGCAGTGCGTTTTTATTTGTTTGTATAAATCGTGCTTTTCAGGGTAATTGACAATGTTTTCAAAGGTGCTGGAATCAGTAATGATCCATCCATATTTTTTTAAATAAGGCATATGCCTCAGGAGCTCCATTGGCTCTGCTGAAACGATTAGATCTGCTTCACCTTCAGGAATAAGATCAGAATAGATTTGTTTATCAGAGATGCGCAGATGGCATTGAACGGCGCCACCTCGCTGACTCATGCCGTGAACTTCCGATTGTTTTACAAAAAGATTGTGTTTTAATGCTGCAATGTCAATGATTGAGGCCAGAGTAAGGATCCCTTGTCCACCGACTCCGGATAGGATAATATTAGACTTCATGAATGGGGGTTTATTAGTTTAAAGTGGCTATTTTTTCTTTGATCTGTTGTTTGCTGTCCCTGCTCAGCCTTACGCAGGGCCTTTCCGATATGACAACAGAAACACCTTTGTATTTAATTTCATTGCGGAGAACTTGAAGGTTTTGTTTAAAGTTCTTCTTCAGGGGTACTATAACTTTTAGATGCTCTGGAGGTACGCCAATTCCAAGGCAGATATTTCTAAGCCTACCTGTAGCCAAAGAGGGTTGGGCTCCTGTCATGGCAACAGTCGAGTTATCTGAAATAATCACTGTGATAGGTGATTTTTCATTAACCGCTTCTAACAAGCCGGTCATGCCCGAATGTGTAAAAGTCGAATCACCAATAACAGCAATCGCATTTTCTATACCTGCGTCGGCTGCTCCTTTTGCCATGGTTATCGAGGCGCCCATGTCGATCAGGGTGTTTATGGTGTTTAATGGAGCAATTGCTCCTAATGCATAGCAACCAATATCCCCAAATACTTTTTTCTGTCCAATTTCAGGCAAAATTTCCTGAATAACATTAAAAAGGTCCGTGTGTCCGCAGCCTTCACATAATTGTGGAGCTCTTCCAACAACAAGATCAGAGACGGCGGCAGGTTCTTTTCTGTACAATCCTATCGCTCTGGCCACATTATTTGGTGTTAACTCACCAGTTAAAGGCAGGTCTCCGCTCATTTTTCCGATTACTTTTGAAGAGGTAGTAAAATAATCTGAAAGTAGTTCTTCTACCAGAGGATATCCTTCTTCAACGACGAGAACTTCATCGCAATCTTCAAATAGTTTTTTTACTTTTTTCTTGGGTATCGGATATTGAGAGATTTTTAAAAGCGAAAAGTACTCGAGATCTTCAGACAGGTTCTCCATCACATAATTGTAGCCTATTCCACAGGCGATAATACCCAAAGATCGATCTTTGTGCTGGCCCAACTTGTTAAAAGGTGATTTTTCAGAAGCTTTGATCAGCATATCTTTTTTGTCTACCAATCGATCGTATTGTTTTCTGGCATTCGATGGAATAAGTGCAAAACGATCTGTGTTTATAGGTAACTGTATCCCATTCTGTGCACGACGTTCCTTAAAGATAACGCCGGATCTTGAATGAGAAAGGCGGGTAACCATCCTGATTAAAACAGGTAGTTGTGTTTCTTCGGATAAATCAAAAGCATAATGCATCATGTTATAGGCTTCCTGCTGATTTGACGGTTCCAAAATGGGTACTTTAGCAAACTTTCCGTAATATCGAGAATCCTGTTCATTTTGAGAGGAATGCATAGAAGGGTCATCTGCAACAACGACTACCAGTCCGCCATTTATTCCTGATACAGCCATATTCATAAAAACATCAGAAGCGACATTTAAGCCAACATGCTTCATAACGGTCAAGGATCTCTTTCCGCTGTAGGACATGCCTAAAGCTGCTTCCATTGCGGTCTTTTCATTAACGGACCAGGACGTGTGAATACCCAGTTCTTTCGAAATTTTTGATTTTTGAATGTATTCAGTGATCTCCGTGGAAGGTGTGCCAGGGTAGGCATAAACTCCAGATATCCCGGCATCTATGGCCCCTTGTGCCAAGGCTTCATTTCCAAGAACTAAATTTTTCATGCACGTTCAGATTCAAATGTTCAGAAAGTAAAAGTAATTGCTAGACTTGGAAACTTTTATGATTTTCATCATACTATCTCAGGAACAGTAAATAAAATTGAAAAAGATTCACCAAGCATTTCATAAAATCAATTATTTTTGAACTATTATTCATAATTCTTAAAGCAAATAAATTTGGAAAAAAACGAGTTGTATCCTGTGTTTTTGAAAGTGGCAAGTTTGGAAGTATTGATTGTTGGGGGAGGAAATGTAGGTCTTGAAAAATTGACTTTCTTGTTAAAATCAAGTCCTTCTGCAAATGTTACGATTGTTTCAAAGATGTTTATTCCGGAAGTTCTTGAGCTAGCCAAAGGGCATCATGTCAGCATCATTGAGGATGCCTATAACAGCAGTTATCTGTCAGCAAAGCAGATCGTGATAGCCACAACGGACGATCTGGATGTGAACATTCAGGTATATAACGATTGTAAAAAAGAGAATATCCTGGTGAATTTGGCCGACAACCCACCTTACTGTGATTTTTATATGGGAGGAATCGTTACCAAAGGAAATGTAAAAATTGCAATTTCTACGAATGGAAAATCACCGACTGCGGCCAAAAGACTACGTCAGTTTTTTGAAGAGATTTTACCTGAGAATATGAATGAGCTGGTCGAAAATCTCAATGCCTATAGAAAGACGATCAAGGGAGATTTTGAAGAAAAAGTGTCGAAGCTCAATGAGCTGACCAAGGAAATGATTAAGATAAAAAAAACGAATTCTTAATTAAATAGTGGCAATTTCAAATGTCTTCTTCGCGGAAGCACAGATGGAGCATTCATACGTATCCGGTAGATCTTCAAAGCTTGTTCCTGCGGCGATTTCATTAAAAGAATCGCCATATTCCGGATCATAGACGGTTAAGCAACTGGTACATTGGTGTACTTGTTTTTTTTCAGGATTTTCATCCTTGTCTGGCAACTGATTCTCGCTGTCCTGTTCCCCTAATTGTTCGAAGTATAGTTTACTCAATTCCATCAATAAGCCAGGAAGTTCAATCTGATCAACATCTTGCGCATAGACCAGGTATTTTTGACTGTTCGGATCAAATCTTTCACCGTATAAAACATTGTAAGTGGGTCTGATATGATATTGTTTTATCAGATCCGGTACATTATTTTTTTCAATGACAATAGAAGTAAAGTATATTTTTCTGGAGGCTCTTGTGGTTATTGCAAACGTGAGACCATAGGTGCTAATATCGTTTTGATCAAAATTCATAACGATGAATTTTTTCAAGGCCAGTGCTTCTTTGTCCGCAACCGGTAAGTGCCAATTTAATTCCAATAAAGAGTGCCTGACATTTATTCCTGACTTCCCTAAGAACTTTTCCAATAGTAATTTACTCTCCGTAGGGATCCCTTTCACGATAAATGATTTCCAGGGAGTGATGCAAATCTTCCCGATGCGGTTATCAAGACAAAATTCACAAAAATCTTCGAGAAAACTGAGGTAATATTTGTTATTCCTCCAATACAGACCTAACCAATATTGTTTGATACCCATTTTGTTCATGCCTTCATAATAAGGGAATGGTTTATAGGGAACCAATAGCTCTTTTTCAATGGTCCTGTTATTTCCCTGAAAGATATCATTGACCAATAAAAACAATTCCTCCACATCTTCGGCGTCACGCCAGGTTTGTTCCAGAACCTGTGCTATTTTGGAGATATCCCAGCTGTAAATTAATACCGGGTAATAAACCGGGGCGTCCCAATGTGAAAGGTTGAGGTGCAGGTACCAATAATCCTCATGTGGTGAGGCGATGAAATTTAATTCGCCACTAAAAAGCGGGGTCAGCCCTTGTTCAGGGTCCGTAATATTTATTTTTAATCTGGGTTGATGTTTAAAACTTTCAAGAATGTATAAATAGGTAGATCCATTGAGCCAGGTGGTAGATGGAAAAATGTCTGCAGAAACATAAGAGCATACGATGTTTTGCACACTTGGATCTATCACTTTGTTGAAATTTTCAATCTCTGATTTTTGATGATCATTTATAACCTCGCTATGCTCGGGAAGGATAATGTCCTGTCTGGACCCGAAATGAAGCGCATCTAAACCAAGACTTCTCGCTTCCTGAATAATTTGTTTCAATTCACTTGGAGAAAGAATGCCTCCTTTGACGAATATTCTTTTTAATTCACTCATGCTATGATACGGTTAAAGCGTTTGATGAAATAGTTTGATTTAAGATGTCTTTTACTTCTGGTTTGCAACTTCCACATCCCATTCCGGCTCCGGTCATTTTGCACAATTCAGAAAAATCCGAACACCCTTCAAGAACCGTTTCTTCCAAATTACCCTGGCCGATTTGACTACAGGAGCAGACCAGTTTTCCTTTCACTGGAACGGAAGCCTCATTTGATCTTAATATCTGATCTCTTTTATCGCCTAGTTCAATTTTGTCTTCAATAAGCGTTTTGTATTCCGCAAATTCATTTTTGTCACCTATGAGAACAGCTCCAATAAGTCTGTCATTGTGGATGATACACTTTTTATAATACCTTTTATTCAAATCTGTAAAAACAATTTCTTCATAAGTATTGTCGTTTTTCGGAATATTGACAGTACCTATACTGCAAAGGTCAAGATCTTCAAACTTCAGTATGTTCATGAGCACGGATCCGTGATAGATACTGCTTTGATCTCCCAGTAAATATTTGACGGCAATATCGGCTTGCTGTTCGGCCGCGGAGGTAATTCCGTAGAGAAAGTTATTGTATTCTGCAATTTCTCCCAAGGCAAATATGGAAGGGTCATTGGTTTGCATATGCTGATTTACAATGGCCCCTCTGCGACAATCTATTTTGGCACTTTTGGCAATTTCAACATTTGGAATGGTTCCAATGGCATATACAATGGCATTGCTATAAATGATCTTACCGGTTTTTAGGGTTACTTCCAAGGAGTTTGGATTGTCGTTTTGAAAGACGGTGCTTACTTCGTTGTCAAAGTAGATTTGAATCCCTCGTTCCTGTACATCCTCGGCAAGAATTCTACTTGCCACCAGGTCCAATTGACGCTCCATAAGTCGCGATGCTCTTTGGACGATGGTAATCTGTATGTTCTTCTTGTTAAGTGTGGCAGCAAGTTCCAAACCTAACAATCCTCCACCTACGATCACCACATGTTGGTCCGAAGGTTTTAGCCGGGTGTTGTCGAGGTGGCTTTTCAGTCGTTCAGCGTCCATTCTGCTGCGTAGGGTAAATCTTCCCGGTAAATCCAGTTGCGCATTTACAGGAACAAAGGCCCTGCTCCCCATAGCCATGATCAGCACATCATAGGTATGTTCGTTTCCAAGGCTATCAGTAATTACTTTATGTTCCTTGTCTACATGGTTTACAGATATATTAGGGTAAAGACTGAGTTTGAGCTTGTCAATTTCACCTTTTTTAAATTTTTTAAGTGCTTCCCAGGATAACTCGTCACTTACGTATTCCGGTAATAAAACGCGGTTGTAAAAAGGTTCTGCCTCTTTGGAGAAAATAACAATTTCATCTACTTCATTCGCCTCTCTGTACGATTGTACAAATCGATAAGCTGCAGCCCCGGCGCCAATGACACAAATTTTCTGAACCGGTTTTTCAAACTTGCTGACCTCCACAGCACTGTATTTGAAATCAGGTTCTTTAGAAACAGGATCTACAAGATTGTTTGTTAAGTTGTTGGCCCTTCCAAAATCATTATTAAGGATCTTGCCCCAATGCATGGGCATAAAGACGACACCTTTTCTGATCTCATAACTAAGTTGAACGGTAACACGTACTTCACCTCTTTTACTTTTGATAATAACGACATCTCCTTCTTTTATTTTTCTCTCATAGGCATCCACGCTATTCATTTCTAAATAGGGTTTGGGAATATGTGTACCCAGTTTATTGACTTTTCCCGTTCTGGTTCTTGTATGCCATTGATCTCTGACTCTTCCTGTGGTAAGCACTAATGGGTATGCTACGGATGTTTTTTCAGATTTGTTTAAGATCTGTTTGGGGAGGTTGAATTGTGCTCTTCCATTAGGCGTGTAAAACTTACGGTCCTCAAATAGTCGTGGAGTTCCCGGATGTTCTTTTGCGGGCACCGGCCATTGCTTGCTGCCTTCTTCTTTAAGCCTGTTATAGTCAAGGCCGGAAATATCAATATTGGTATTTTTTGTGAGCCGGGTATGCTCCTCAAAGATTTCACTTGAATTTTCATAGTTGAATCCTTCGAAGCCCATTTCCTGAGCGAAACGCGTAAAAATTTCAGCATCCGGAAGTGCTTCTCCAGGAGGATCGATGCCCTTTTCCAGATAACTCACCCTTCTTTCGGAATTCGTCATCACACCTTCCTTTTCCAACCATCCCGCTGCCGGAAGTAACAGGTCCGCATATTTACTGGTTTCGGAATCATGCGATATGTCCTGTACAACCACAAATTTTGCCTTCTCAAGAGCTGCTTCTATTTTTTTTGAATCAGGAAGACTCACTACAGGATTGGTACATACAATCCAAATGGCCTTTAGTTTTCCTTCATTCAGTGCGTCAAACATTTCGGTCGCCGTCAGTCCAGGTTCCTTTTGAATCGGTTTACTTCCCCAATAGTCTTCC
Source organism: Lutimonas sp. (assembly GCF_051011215.1). Classification (NCBI taxonomy): domain Bacteria; kingdom Pseudomonadati; phylum Bacteroidota; class Flavobacteriia; order Flavobacteriales; family Flavobacteriaceae; genus Lutimonas; species Lutimonas sp. Next base: position 21,499 of record NZ_JBPCUJ010000050.1, on the reverse strand, counting down.
ACTTCTTTTCTGTGAGCATCATTGGAAAGATCTTTATGCGCCGCCAAGAGGTTTGCCATACCTCCAACTTCGCGACCTCCCATGGCATTGGGTTGACCCGTTAAGGAAAATGGTCCGGCTCCCGGCCTTCCAATCTGCCCTGTTAATAGAGAGATATTCAGAAGCGATACATTTTTATCCACACCAATCACACTTTGATTCAGCCCCATGGTCCACATGCTTATAAAATTCATTGAATGACCGATCATCTGAGCGGCTTTTTTAATTTCATTCACGGTGATGCCACAGATCCTGGCCGCTTGATGCAATGAGGTTTTAAAAACGAGTTCTTTTAATTCGTAAAAGTTGTCCGTATGATTCTTAATGAATCGCTTGTCAATTTTGTTTTTTTCGATCAGGCGTTTGGCAATGGCGTTGTACAAGACCACATCAGTTCCTGGGATAATTTGTAAATGTAGATCAGCCATGGCAGTGGTTGCTGTTTTTCTCGGGTCTACTGCTATGATTTTTACTTTTGGATTGTCCTCCTTGTGTTTCTCCAGCCTCCTGAAGAGAATGGGGTGACACCAGGCTGGATTAGCGCCAGCAATCATAAAACAATCTGCCAGTTCAATATCTTCGTAAGAGATTGGTACAGCGTCTGCCCCAATCGTTTTTTTATAGCCTACCACGGCAGAGCTCATGCACAACCTTGAATTTGTATCAATATTGTTAGTACCAATAAAACCTTTTGCAAGCTTATTAATGATATAGTATTCTTCTGTGAGACATTGTCCTGACACATAAAAACCAACACTGTCTGGTCCGTATTTTGAGACCAGAGATTTGAAGATAGCTGCGGCTCTTTTCAGAGCTTCATCCCAGGTAACGCGCTGCATGGGGTGGTTTCTGTTCCAACGCATTTCAGGATATAGTATTCTTTCCGAAGTGTTTTGAACCACATAATTTAGATTCATCCCCTTTGAACATAGCATCCCCTTGTTCACCGGATGGTCGGGGTCTCCCTGTACAGAAAGTTTGTCTTTGCTGTCTTTGTGTACGATGATACCGCAGCCAACTCCGCAATAAGAGCAAGTTGTTTTATAAGACGTTTTACGAGCCATAATAGAATGAATTTAACTAGCAGCTAAATTACATAATTACGTATAAATACTTAGAAATTATAATTTAAAAATAGGCGGGTAATTTTTGCATATCCCTATTTAATCAGGCTTATTTTGATAAAGCCCTAAAATGACTGTTTGATCTAAGAATTCAATCCAAATTCAGCAGCCTTGGCAGATAATTCAATCAGATTCTTAACATTCATTTTCTTCATCAGATTAAATCGATGGGTTTCAACAGTTCTTTTGCTGTTCTGTAAAATAGTTGAAATTTCAGAATTGGTCTTGCCTGTTAAAATAAGTTTTAATATTTGTTTCTCCTTTTTGGTCAGGCCAAATGGGTCTGCTTTTGGCGAAGGGTTCTTGGGTGTTTTTGGACTGTCAGAATTTTGCAACAAGTTAGAAACGATAATGTTTGAGATATCTCCGCTAAAATATTTTTCCCCTGAATGAACGGTGTGTATGGCTTTGATAAATTCTTTTTTGTCGGTGTCTTTGAGGAGGTAACCAAAAGCGCCGGCTTTTATCGATTGTAATATATATTCTTCAGAATCGTGCATGGATAGTACGATTGATTTAGAACTGCCTCCTTTCTCCTGAATTTTTTGAACAGCATCAATACCATTTAGTTCCGGCATTCTAACATCGATTATCAGAATATCAGGTTGTAGTTCTTCTACAATTGTGATGGCTTCATACCCGTTTGAGCCTTCCGCAATCACGTTCAGGTCTTTTTCTTCTTCCAATAAAGATTTGATGCCGTTTCTTACGAGCATATGATCGTCTACCAGAGCGATTGTAATTTGCTTGTTCACATTTTGAAAATTAACAATTGAGGTTCAAATGTACGTATTTTTACCTTGTTTTTACAAAAAGAATAATCCCATGCAAGTACACTGAATTGCATGGGATTTAAAAGAATTAATTTAAAATTTTGGGTTTTAAAACCAGCATGACCCAGGCCCAATTCTGAGTGCTTGCTGCCAGGTCTTTATCCAAACCTTTTAATTCATACATTCCGTCGCTGGCAAACATATGTGAGTAACCTCCTTTAATAAGAAAGCCTTTGAATTTATGGGTATACACCAAATCCAATTCTGTACCCAGAGATTTTTCACCACTTGGCAGTGCTTGTTCTCCTGAGAAATTAAGCAGTTTGACAAAGAGGCTTGATTTTTCATTGAATGTGAAATTTGCACCGATATGCAGGTCGACCAATCCGATGGAGTTGGCATGATTGCCTACATAAAAATAGTCCATGAATCCATTGAATTTGTGGTTGGTTCCATACAATGGGAAAAATGCTCCGGTTTCTCCTTCACCTGCATCATTTCCACTGATCATTTCGGCACCAAGACCTAAGCCGATTTTTTCGGTAACTTTAAATGAAAGGTCTAAACTGGCCAGATAGGCACCTTTAATTTTAATGGCTCCCTGGCGTTCACCTGTTTGTAGAAATAGGTTGGAATTTGCGCCAAACTTCCCTTTCTTCCAATTCAGATGAGTACCAAATGTTTGAAGGTTGCTGATGCCGTCTTGTGTCACTCCGTCTTCCGCGAAATTCTGAAACCCATTATTTAGTAATAATAGGCTCCCGGAGAAGGAGTTCCATGTTTTTTTAAGATATCCGTATAGCATGGTTTTGTAAGAGAAGAATCCCGTTGTATTATACGTATTTCCCACAGACTGAAAACCAGAAATATTATCATAATCCTGATTATAGGCAAATCCCAGGTCTAATAAGAAATCATCCTTTTTATGTTTGATCAGGATGGCATCGTGATTTCTTCCCTGTTGAGCCCAGTCAAGTCCACCCATGATCCGCTGATCGTCGTAAGACAATACCTGTCTACCAATTTTCGTGTTCCAGGTTTCGTTAAAATCAAACTTGGCCCACACTTGAAATACGGCAAATGAATTGTTTAGATCTTTGGGTAAAATCTGACGATTTTCTCCCCAAACAAGGACATCCTGTATGCTCATATAGAATTGATACTTGTCTTTTTTATACCCGAAGTTCAGGCGTGCCCGTGTAGAGATTCCATAGCCCGGTTCTGCATCCTTTGCTATAAGGGTTCCATAACCGTGTCTGTATTCTGTTCTTGGTCTGAATTCACCATCGATCGTGAATTGGGCCATTGTTTTAATACTAATAAATAGCAGTAGTAAAAGAGTTAATTTTGTTTTCATAAGAATTGTTTTTTTTGATTTAATTGTCTAAGCTTAATGTTCTAAAAAGTCAATAAGGTATTTTCTGTAATTGTAGTAGTCAGGATGTTCTATGACTTCTTTTCTCGATCTGGGTCTTTTAAAATCGATCGGTAAAATATCTCCGATTTTTGCCTTTGGTCCACTGGTCATCATCACCACGCGATCCGCAAGAAAAATCGCTTCATCCACATCGTGAGTGATCATAACAGCCGTAATTTTTTCTTTGTTCCAGATTTCGATCAGAACATCTTGTAGATTACCTCGTGTAAGAGAGTCGAGCATGCCGAAAGGTTCGTCAAGTAATAACACCTTGGGCTTGATAGCAAAGGCCCGGGCAATTCCAACTCTTTGTTGCATTCCTTGAGATAAAGAGGAGGCCTTTTTATGGAAAGAACCTTCCAGACCTACACGACTCAAGTAGTATTTGCAAATATCAGCTCGTTTTTTGCGCTTCACATGAGGAAATACTTGTTTCACGCCAAGCATGACGTTTTCCAGGGCCGTTAGCCAGGGCATCAGGCTGGGTGCCTGAAAGATGACCCCGCGATCCGGGCCTGGACCACGAATGGCGGACCCTAAAATTGAAATTTTACCATCAGATATGGGGTTGAGCCCAGCCATCATAGACAGCATGGTTGTTTTACCGCAACCGGAATGGCCAATTATCGTTACAAATTCTTCCTTTTTAATCTGCAGATCTAAATGTTCCAGAACCACATAATCTCCTTTAGGTGTTGGGTATACTTTTTTCAAATTCTGAAGATCAAGCATGATGCTTTCAGAGGCGAGTTGGTGTTCCATGTCTACGTTTTTTAGTATGATAATTTCAGTTTTGATTGAAAATCCCATCTGAGATCTTTTGGTTCCACATCGGGGAGGGTATAGCTGTTGTTTGATTGATTAGTATTCTCATTTCCGATTTGCATCAAAAATTCAATGATCTCGTTTCTAATCCTTTTGAATTCAGGATTGTCATTAAGTGCCGTTTTGTCTCGGGGTCTTGGAATATCAATTTTAAACTCAGGGCCGAGAGTTGCCTTGGGCCCAGGCAGTAGCGGAATGATGCGATCAGCCATGTAAATTCCTTCATCTACATCATTGGTTATAAGCAGTGCGGTTCTTTTATTTTTTTCCCAGATCTTGAGAATTTCATCTTGAAGGTTGCCTCTGGTAAGGGCATCGAGTGCTCCGAGAGGTTCATCCATGATAATCATCTCCGGATCCATGGCAAGTGTTCTCGCCACCGCGACTCGCTGTTTCATGCCTCCCGAAAGCTCCTTTGGTCTTTTGTTGATTGCCGGAGTCAGACTTACCATATCGAGATAGTACCTTACGACTTCGTCAAGTTCTTTTTTCTTCTTTTTTGGAAAGGTTTCTTTTACAGCGATCCAAACGTTTTGATAGACAGTAAGCCATGGAAGCAGGGAGTAATTTTGAAAGATGATTCCTCGTTCATGGCTCGTTCCATTGATGGGTTTGCCTTTAAAGCGCAATGCGCCTGAACTTTCCTTTTGCAGACCGCTGATAAGGTTGACCAAAGTAGTTTTTCCACTTCCTGAGAACCCCACTATGGCAACAAATTCACCTTCGTTGATTTCGAGATTAATATTTTTTAGTACCTGCAGTTCCTGAGCTCCGGTACCATAACTTTTCTGGATGTTGTTTAGTTCTAAGTAGGCCATGAGTCTTTAGTTTCCGTCGTTCTTGTTAAATGATACTACGTTCTGAATACCGAGCATGATCCTGTCTAACAGGAAACCAATGATTCCGATAACAAACATGGCAACAATAATTTTTGAATTGGAGTCATTGGCTCCATTTTGAAATTCTTCCCAGACAAATGAACCCAGTCCCGGACTTTGCGCCAGCAGTTCTATGGCAATCAATACCATCCAGGCTACGGATAAGGTGATCCTTAATCCGGTAAATATTAAGGGTAAGGAGGAGGGAAGAATGACTTTGAAAATCTTTTGAAAGGACCCTAGCTTTAAAACTTTAGCCACATTTATAAAATCCTGATCTACAGTGGATACACCCATGGTTGTATTGACTAGTGTGGCCCACATGGAACAAAGTCCGACACTGATAAAGGAAATGATAAAGGAGCTGTCCGTATCGGAATCTTTAGTCAGCGTCTTAACGATCATAAAAACCAATAATAGCCAGACTACGGGGGAAACCGGTTTAAAAATTTGAATAAGCCAATTGAATGAATCTCGTAAAGTTTCACTGAGCCCGATGATGATACCAATAGGAACAGCGATCAGAATGGCCAAAAGAAAACCTGCAAAAACAGTTTTGATGCTTGTAGCGATTTGATCTACGAAGGAGGGGCGTCCTGTGTATGTGATGGCATCTTTTCCTTCAGCTTCTCTTTTTGCATTTAAAGCGGCCGTTTTTTCTTTAAACGCTCTTTTGTCCTGACTGATGAGTCTGTGGTCTGCAAGAAGTTTAAAAAATGAAACTTTTACCTGTGCAGGGGAAGGAAGTGTATTCGGTTGACAGCTTATGTCACCGGATTGTATACAGGCTTTCATAGAAGCAGCTGCCTCCTCACCTTGTTCCTGTCTTGCTTTTTCTATTCTGTAATCAGCTTCTTTATTGTAAAGATATTGAGCGCCTGTTTGCCAAATTCCGATAAATAGAATGAAGGAGGCAAGCGGAGCCACAAACTTTTTCAGAATAAGGGTCAGATTCTTTTTCGTTTCTTTCCCGCGGAATAGATTGATGGGTGCTTCCAAAAATCCCATTCCAATAAATCGGAACAGATCTGTTGTTTTCTGGCTGATTGAATTATTCATTTGTTTTCTTTTTAGGGTCCTTTTTTTAGTTTTTTGCCTGATCCTTGTTTCCAATTTTGAAACTGTTGATATAGGCGATCGGGTCTTTTCCATCAAAGTTTTTTCCATCGATGAAGTCGGTGGTGGCAGATTTATATCCATCGGTTTCAGGGATGTCGGTAGCAGGTATATGTCCTTCCTCAACAAGTAAGGTGGCTGCTTTCAACCATATGTCTGGTCGATATATTTCTTTGATTTTTGTGCCATACCAGTCAGCAGGTTTTGATTCAGGTATCTGACCCCATCGCCTCATTTGTGTTAGAAACCAAACTCCGTCAGAATAAAAAGGGTAGGTGGCGTTGTACCTGTAGAATACATTGAAATCTGGCATGGAGCGTTTATCTCCTTTTTCAAATTCGAATGTTCCGGTCATTGAATTTGCTAAAACTACTTCGTCTGCACCTACGTATTGTGGCATGGATAATATTTTGACCGCTTCCTTTCTGTTTCCGGGAGTGTCCAGCCATTTTCCTGCTTTAATGAGTGCCTTGGTTACGGCAATAGCTGTATTGGGGTTCTCCTGAACAAATTTTTTGGTCATTACAAATACCTTTTCAGGATTGTTTTTCCAGATATCATAATTGGTTGTTACCGGGACTCCGATTCCTTTGAAAACCGCTTGTTGGTTCCAGGGCTCACCGACACAATAGCCGTAGATTGTTCCGGCCTCTAATGTTGCCGGCATTTGAGGTGGTGGTGTCACTGAAAGAAGTACTTCAGCATCCACCTGTCCCTGAATATTGTCTTTTGTATACATACCGGGGTGGATACCGGCAGCGGCTAACCAATACCTTATTTCATAATTATGTGTGGATACAGGAAAAACCATTCCCATCTTGAACGCTTTTCCGGAAGATTTATAGGAGTCAATTACCGGCTTTAACGATTCCGCTTTGATTGGGTGAATTGGCTTGCCGTCCTCATTAGAAGGAATATGAGGTTTCATTTTGTTCCAAACATCATTTGAAACTGTTATTCCATTGCCGTTAAGGTCCATAGAAAAAGGAGTGACCAATTCTGCTTGTCGTCCAAAACCGGCTCCTGCTGCTATCGGTTGTCCGGCGAGCATATGGGATCCATCTAGTTGGCCATCAATGACTCTGTCGAGTATATTCTTCCAATTTGATTGAGCTTCTACAGAAACGAAGAGACCCTCTTCTTCAAAAAAGCCTTTTTCTTTTGCAATGGCCAAAGGTGCCATATCCGTCAGTTTGATGAAACCAAAGGTTAATTGTGGTTTTTCAATTTCAAGTGTTTCAGTCGCTGATTTTTTTTCAGAACTGACTGCTGCTTCCGCCTTTGGTTTTTTATCTCCGCAGGAGTGAATGAGACAGCTGAGAATTACGAGGCTTAGGCCAAATAATGTAGATTTCATAGTTTAAATTTTTAATTATTACGTATAAATACTTAGATGTTTCAAATATATAAGTAGTGCTAAACATAAAAGATGTGATATGCCTTCTTTAAAAGAGTTTTATATCATGTTAGAACATGTCAAAAGGCAGTTTTTTTCGGTAAGTTGTTGTGTAACAGTAGTATGCAAAAATACGCAGAATACGTACTTTTAAGATGTGATGGAAAATGGGAAAAAAGACTTGAATAAATCTTAATTATCGAGGTAGAAATTATGCTCTGAAATTTCGGTTTTCAGTTTGTCCAGATCACTTACGGTAATGGTTTTTCCCACACAGGTTAACAGCCCTTCTGACTTTAGGGAAGATATAACGCGAATAACTTGTTCTACCGTGGTTCCAGAGTAATCAGCAATTTCTTTTCTACTCAGTTGGATGTTGATGGAGCCTTTGTGATTTAAGCCAAATTTTCTATGAATGAACAGTAAGGTATCAATTACTTTTTCTCGGACGGTCATTTGTGCAATGGTCTTCACTTTGGATTCCGACCTGCTGAGTTCATCGGCGTAAAACAGCATCAGCTCATAGGTGAGTTTTGGAATTTTTTTTAGCATCAGATCCAGGGTTTCATTACTGAAATTGCAAAGTATAGAATCTTCAAGAGCGATGGCGCCTATGCTGTACTTTTTTTTTGTTCCGAACCCTCTGTGTCCGATAGTTTCGCCTTCCTTTACCAGTCTGAGTATTTGTTCCTTGCCGTAGATGCCAGTTTTTAACACCTTGGCTTTGCCCGTCTGAATAAAAAACAAGCCGCTTACAGGAGTACCTTCCATTATAAATTGCTGGCCTTTTTTACAGTTTAAAGTAGCTTTTTGCTGGGCGAGACGTTTGTCTTCATCAGAGATCAGGCTTTTTTTAATCAAACAATGTTGATTGGGGCAAAGGTCGCAATGTACATTCGATCGGTGCATGTGGTGGTTTATTTGTCAGCGTTCACTTCAAGAATCATTTGCATTTCTGTTGCCACTTCGTGTTCGTCTTTTGCTGAGAATCGAATGGCTAAAGATGCAGCGGCGGAAACAATGATAATGCCTCCAATGATCAGGTAGCCGCTGGAAACAGCAATGGATGAGGCGCTTGCCTGTGCGCTTTCTATGATTTCAAGACTTTTTCCTTGATTCGCGGCAATGGCAGTTTTTTCTGCAATGGCCGATTTGGATTTAAGTAGTATGGCCGCTAAAAATGCACCGACATTGCCACCGGCTCCAACAATTCCTGAAATAAGTCCTATTGCTTTTTTATTGATAAAAGGAACTACTGAAAAGGTTGCACCTTCGGCCATTTGAACCGTGAGGCTAAAGGCAACCAGAAAAACAATGGCAATGGCAAGTATGTTAATGTTTGAGAAAAACATGAGCATGGTTCCTTCGAGAGCCAGAAGCATAGAAAGAAGAAGAACCCTGCCTCTCAGGCCTTTCAGTTTTCCAAATTTATCTCCAAAGAATCCACCAAGTGTTCTGGCGAACAGATTCATCATGGCAAATGACAAAACGATGTTTCCTGCCGTGATTCTATTGATGCCAAAAGTGTTTTGTAAATAATCGTCCATAGTGCCATAGACCGTTAGCTCAACACCGAAACAGGAAGCATAGACAAGAAAAAGAATCCATACGCGGTAATCGGATAGGACTTCTTTCATGTTTGTGTTGTTTTTTTCTCTTGTTGGTTTTAGGCCGGCGGCTTTGAGGTCTTTAAAATTTCCTTCTGGTGTGTCTTGCGTAAATCTGTAATAGATAAAGGACATGAATAGGCAAATAATTCCGGCAATGATCATGGAGTATCTCCAGGAGTCTGCTTCTGCTATTCCAAAACTAACCACTATGGAGGCGATAATAGGCATCCCTAATCGATTGGCTCCACCTCCCAGATTCCCCCAACCGGCGGAAGTGGCATTCGCTGTACCCACCACATTTGGTGCAAACATTAATGAAGTATGGACCTGTGTAATAACAAATGATGCACCTATAAAACCTATAAAGAACCGGCAGATTAAAAATTGAAAGGGCGTTTGTGAAAGACCTATAAGAATTACGGGTAAAGAGCCGGCCAGAAGTAGTCCGGTGTATACGAGTCGTGGGCCGTAGGTGTCGCAAAGTTTTCCAATCATCAATCTTGCAAATACGGTCCCTGTCACGGCTAAAATAATGGAGTTCCATTTCTGATCGGGGCTTAGTCCAAGGTCTTTGACTACGTCTGGCATAAAGGGAACGATTCCGAACCAGGCAAAAAAGCACAGAAAGAAGGCTATTGATGTAATCCAGAAAGTTCTGGTGGGAAGGCTTTTAAAGTTGAGTAGATCTAACTTGGTTGCTTTTGAAGAATTCATAACTAGTAGTTTTTTATGAAGCAAATCTAACAAATAATAAGTATAAATACGTAGAAATTGATCTAAAATACGTAGAAATATGAATATCGAAAAAAAGCTGTATTCAAATTATTTAATCAAAAATATCGGGCAACTAATATTTTCAGAACTGTAATTTTCATTTGAATGGTTCTGCATTCATTCTATAATACTGCCTGAAGAACTCTTTGGATCTCTTCTTCAAAAAATGCGGGATGCTCAGAAACTGTTTCACCGATAACAATGATGCCTGGTTTTGAGTAGTCTATTAAATCAATAACAGATTCAAAGTTGCCAATGGTGTCCAGATGAATGCTTTCATCCGGTCTGGTTCCGTTCTGTATGACAGCAAATGGAGTTGAGTGATCTCTGTATCGGGCTGTTTCCTTCATAATGACAGCTAGATTCTTTAGTCCCATTAATAGGACGATTGTTGCACTTGACATGGCGGCATATTTTAGGTCTTTGGAGACGGTGCCTTTGGAAGTGGTGCCCGTTATTACAGAGAAGCTTTCGTTCAAACCTCTTTTGGTTAAAGGGATGCCTTGATTGGCAGGTACAGCCAGCGCACTACTTATACCGGGAATGATTTCTGTAGAAATGCCTAGGTTGTCCAAGTGGTTCAGCTCTTCAGAGCCTCTCCCAAAGACAAAAGGATCGCCTCCTTTAAGTCTTACCACAGTGTGGTGCGTTTTAGTGGCATCCGCCAATAATGAATTAATTTCTTCTTGTGAGTATCGTTTCTTATCTCGGCGTTTGCCTACATATATACATGGAGTATTTGAACTTGCGTATTCTAGTAATTCCGGATTCACCAGGGCATCATAGAATATGATATCTGCAGCCATAATGGCCTTTATTCCTTTTAAAGTTATCAGGTCCTTGTCGCCAGGTCCTGCTCCTACTAATATCACTTTCGAATTTTTCATACTGTTTTGCTTGTAAATTGTAAATATAAAACGCTTAGATTCTATATATGATAAAAATACGTATTTAAGTTAAATTAATTTCGTATTTCCGTACAATAATACGTAAAAATACTTAGTTTTGAATGAAAATTAAAAGGATTTTTTAGTATGGAAACAATTATAGTTATCGGAAACGGAATGGTTGGTTATAAATTTTGTGAGAAATTGATAGCGAAACCAGATGCGAAAAAATATCGAATTCTTGTTTTTGGGGAAGAAATTCGACCGGCCTATGACAGAGTTCATCTAAGCGAATATTTTGAAAGTGGTGATGCAACATCTTTAGAACTTTCTCCCAGAAGCTGGTATGAGGAAAATGGGATTGAATTGATCACGAATGAAAGAGTGATATCCATCGAAAGAGAAAGAAGACAGATAGTAACAGAAAATATTGGAAACTATCAGTATGATTATTTGGTGCTGGCTACTGGTTCGTCACCTTTTGTTCCTCCTATAGATGGAGTAGATAAAAAAGGAGTGTTTGTATATAGAACCATCGAAGACCTGGACGGTATGCTCGCTTATGCTTCCTCCATTAAAACAAAGGGCAGTACACCAAAAGCAGCTGTTCTGGGGGGTGGTCTTTTGGGCCTCGAAGCAGGTAAGGCTGTTATGGATATGGGACTTGAAGCACATATTGTTGAATTCGCGCCTAAGTTAATGCCAAGACAACTTGATCATCGAAGCAGCAATGTGTTACGTCAGAAGTTGGAAGGTATGGGAATAAAAATTCATTTGGATAAAGCAACAAGGAAGATTCAAGGCAATGGAAGTATTACAGGAATGGATTTTTCAGATGATTCTGCATTAGAGGTAGATATGTTGGTGATTTCTGCGGGTATCAGACCCAGGGATGAGCTGGCCAGAGAAAGCGGTCTTTTATTGGGAGAAAGAGGAGGTGTTTTGGTGGACAATAAAATGAGAACCTCTGATTCGAATATTTTAGCCATCGGAGAGGTTGCGTTGTTAAACGGAATGATTTATGGATTGGTAGCTCCCGGGTATGATATGGCCGGAGTGGCAGTTGACCAGATACTGGGGACCAGTGATTCAATCATGGAACCTCAAATTGATATGTCGACCAAGTTAAAATTAATTGGCGTCGATGTAGCAAGTTTTGGGGAGCCTTTTATGCCCGCAAGTAAGGGACATTCCATTGTGTTTGAGAACAAAACAAAAGGGCTGTATAAAAGAATAAATATAAGCCATGATGGCAAGACCTTACTGGGTGGTATTTTGGTTGGAGATGCTTCTGATTACAATATGTTGCATCAAATTTATATGAATGGCATAGCACTTCCTGAAAATGTGGAAGAATTGATCTTGGGTGCCAGAGGGGAAGAAAAATCGGCTATGGGAGTATTGCAACTACCGGATGCCGCACAGGTTTGTTCTTGTGAGAATGTGACCAAAGGAGCCATTTGTGACCGACTGAATGAAGGGCAATGTAAAGATCTAAAAGATATTATTGGTCAAACCAAAGCAACTACAGGATGTGGTGGCTGTAAGCCTATGGTGATTGATTTGGTCAATGAAAGCTTGAAGGCCATGGGTCAATCTGTAAAGGAGGTGATTTGCGAACATTTTGATCATTCAAGACAGGATCTTTATCATATGATCAAAATTAAAAAATTGCACACCTTTGATGAGGTAATCCAAACATGCGGTCAGGGCAATGGATGCGAGATTTGCAAACCTCTAGTGGCTTCTGTTTTTGCAAGCCTTTATAATGATACAGCTAATGAGGAATATGTTATTCAGGATACGAATGACAGGTTTCTGGCCAATATCCAACGAAACGGTACCTATTCGGTGGTGCCAAGAATTCCAGGCGGAGAGATTACTCCGGACAAACTGATCGTAATTGGAGAAGTTGGAAAAAAATACAATCTCTATACCAAAATAACAGGAGGTCAGCGAATTGATCTTTTTGGAGCAACATTAAATGACCTGCCTGCTATTTGGAAGGAATTGATTGACGCCGGATTTGAAAGTGGACATGCATATGGGAAATCATTGCGAACTGTTAAAAGTTGTGTTGGTTCTACCTGGTGCAGGTATGGGATGGATGAAAGTGTCAGTTTTGCCATTGAGCTAGAAGACAGGTATAAAGGATTGCGATCACCTCATAAAATTAAGGGAGGTGTTTCTGGATGTATCCGGGAGTGTGCCGAAGCAAGGGGCAAGGATTTTGGATTAATTGCCGTGGAAGGAGGCTGGAATTTGTACATCGCCGGAAATGGTGGAGCCACCCCAAAACACGCACAATTACTAGCCGAACAAATTGATAATGAAACAGTGATTAAATACCTGGATAGGTTCCTGATGTATTATATCCGGACAGCAGCTCCATTAATGAGAACTTCAGTCTGGTTGGAAAAATTAGAAGGGGGAATTGAGCACCTGAAAGAAGTTGTAATAAATGATAGTCTTTCCATAGTTGATGAACTTGAACAGGAAATGCAGGCTCTTGTTCTTGCCTATCAATGTGAATGGAAGCAGGCCATAGAAGATGAATCTTTCAAAAAGAGGTTTAAACATTTTGTAAACAGTGAAGAAAAGGATGAGAACCTTGTTTTTGTTCCGATGAGAGAGCAGTCTATGCCTAAACAATGGGTTGAATAAATTAAAGAAATGCACATGAATACGATCATCAAAGAATACCAAAAAGTAGCTCCGGAAAATGTGAAGACATGGTTTAAGGTGAGCGCGGCAGATGAATTTCCGGCAAATGGAGGGCTCTGTGTAAAGTATAAGGATTTGCAAATTGCTGTATTTAATTTTACCAGCAGAAACAAGTGGTATGCCTGTCAAAACCTCTGTCCTCATAAAATGGAAATGGTTTTAAGCAGGGGAATGTTAGGGGATGATCAGGATATCCCCAAAATAGCTTGCCCGATGCACAAAAAAACGTTTTCATTAGAATCCGGTGAAAACCTCAATGGTGATCTGGATGCTATTGCGACCTATCCTGTGAAAATAGAAAACAACTTTGTTTATATTGGCTTTTCTGAATAACTTTGGTTAAAATTAACCAAATGAAAAAGTCTGAAAAGTTTAACGCAGCAATAGATTTATTTGACCGAGCCAATGCCGAGGATCCCAACAGGGAAATCTTTGAAGGTAAGGAATACGCAAAAGAATTGTTGTATGCCCAGCGAATGACAGATCGCCTTGCTATTTTTAGCCCGGATACAGATGAGGCCTTGCAATTGGCGGTCAGGTGTCAACATATTAGGCGATGGGAGATTCCCAGAGATCAATATGATATGAACAGGGTTGGTTATTTGAAATGGAGAAATGACCTCAAGGTATTTCATGCTGAAAAAGCCGGAGAAATAATGCATGAGGTTGGCTATGATGACCAAATTATAGAAGCCGTTAAATTTCTTCTTTTGAAAAAACAATTGAAGAAAAATGATTTGACGCAGAAACTTGAAGATGTTATTTGTCTGGTTTTTTTAGAATATTATTTTGAAAAATTCTCTGAAAAATATAGCGAAGACAAAATGATAGATATTCTAAGAAAAACGTGGAAAAAAATGTCATCTAAAGGGCAAGAGGCTGCTTTGGAGCTCGATTATTCGGACCATTCCAAAGCCTTGATCACCAAGGCGCTTGCCTAAATCGAATAGGCTCATATGTTCCAGAAAAACGAAAGTAAGTCACTTGATCATACTACCTTTTTAAAGTTTAGAACACTTTATTTAATAGCTATTTTTTTGATAGCTATTACCATTGTTGTTGCTCAGATTTTAATTCAAAACCATTTGGATGATCAGTTGGATGATTCCAGAATCGTCAATGTCGCCGGACGTCAAAGAATGTTGAGTCAGAAGTTAGTGAAAGAAGCCTTATTACTAGACAAAGCAAGGTCAAAAAGCCATGCCGAAGAAATTACCCATAGTTTGGAAGAGGATCTAAGCATTTTTTCCAAAACCCACGAGGATCTGCAGTTTGATCTTCTTGGGATTGGCAAGATGAAACTGGAGAATGATCGCATAGATTCCTTATTCAAAGAAATAGATCAGGATCAAAAAAAGCTGGTTGAAGCAACTTCCGGTATCCTTCGAAAATTTCAGGAAAAAGATGTTGATGACTCCATTGATATTCAAACAGAGTTGATGCAATTGGAGGAGGTTGAAGGTCGATTTTTGGTGAAAATGGATCAAATTGTGAATGTCTATGACGGTATTAGTCAAGATAAAGTGAGGGCATTGAAGCAAAAGGAGTACCTGCTGTTGCTGATTAGTTTAGGGATATTGATACTTGAAATTCTGTTTCTTTTCAGACCTATTTCACTATATATACGGAATGTGATAAAGGATCTGGTGCAAACCAAAAATGAATTAACAGAAAAGGTTGAAAAAGTAAATGATCTGTATGTGGCCAAAGAGAATTCTCTGCAAGAATTACAGGGGCTGAACTATGCCATCAATAATGCGGCCCTCTTTGCGAATATTAAGGAAGATGGTACCGTTCTGTATATGAGTAAAAAGTTTATCAAATTGCTCTCATGCGAAAGTGGCTATCAGGGATTGTCTATTGATGAATTGATTTTGGCCGAGGAAAAAGACGGGGTGTCAGTGAGCAAGTTAATTGAGAATCATCGGCATGCTCTTTGGACAGGTGAAATAAAAGTGTACACTCAAAAAGGAAGAAAACTTTGGTTAGAAATTACGGTAGTGCCGATGCGTCAGGTAAAGCTGAATAAGAGCGCATTATTGCTGTGCACTGATATAACAAAGAGAATTGAGTCCCAGCATGAGTTGGTTCAATTGAATGAAAAAAAGCTTCAAAAAGAAGTTGGTTTACAAAAGGCACAGGCAAGTCAAATAGTGGAGGCTCAAGAGGAAGAGCGAAAACGAATTGCCAAAGATATTCACGACGGGATTGGTCAGATGTTGACAGCCCTTAAATTCAATATTGAATCAATTAATTATGAATCTGAAGATAAGTTTGAAGAAAAAATTGACAAGCTAAAAATTCTTTTAAGTGATCTGATCAAGGAGGTGCGGGCTGTAACTTTTAATTTGACACCTCCGGAATTAAAGGATTATGGCATTGTACCAACCATTGGCAAACTGGTAGATCAGCTTACTAAATTGACCGGTAAGAATATAGTTTTTGAAAACAGAACCGACTTTAATGGTAGGTTCGATTCTTTGGTGGAAACAAATTTATATCGGGTGGTACAGGAAGCGGTTAACAATGCTTTGAAATATGCGGAGTCAAACTATATTTTAATTAGTCTAAGTCATTCAACGGATAAAGTAAGTATTGTTATTGATGATGATGGTAAAGGATTTGATTCAGGTCTTGTTGAGAATAATGAAAAAGGATCGGGCCTTGGTCTTTTTTTTATGAGAGAAAGAATTAGTTATATCAATGGCCGAATTTTTATCAACTCAAAAAGAGATGAAGGAACCAGAATAACGATTAACGTCGATCTTTCGGACAAAGCGAAGAAGGAAGCGCTGACTTAGTTGTTCCTGAATTTACATAGATTTTTACTTTCATGAGGCGCTATAGCACTTGCGAAAGTGTGAAATTCGTAAAAAATTAATAGTCTGATTGAATTTTTTTCAGTAAAAATAAGGATAGTTAAAAAGTCTTGAAAACTGTCTATTTTATTTCTTAAATTTGCCTCAAAAATAGGGATCAAAATGTCAAAATTTGAGTTGAAATTGCCAAAAATGGGTGAAAGTGTTGCTGAAGCAACCATTACTTCCTGGTTAAAGGAGGTAGGTGAAACCATCGAAATGGATGAAGCTATCGTAGAAATTGCGACAGACAAAGTTGATTCCGAAGTGCCTAGTGAAGTGGAAGGCGTTTTGGTTGAACGCTTTTTTGAAGTGGATGAAGTAGTGGGTGTAGGGCAGGTCATAGCAGTAATCGAAACAAATGGAGAGGTAGATGTGGCCGGCGAAACAAAGGAGGAAGTGGTTGAATCAATTCCTGAAGACCTTCCAACGGTGGCCTCTGTGAAAGCCAAGACTGAAGAAATGAATGTTTCTGCCCAAGAATTGAATTCTCCAAGTGGAAAATTCTTTTCTCCATTGGTGAAAAATATAGCAAAAACAGAAGGAATTAGCCTGGAGGAACTAGAATCGATCAAAGGAAGTGGTAAGGATCAAAGAATCACTAAAAATGATATTCTGGCCTATATTGAAGGAGGTAAGAAAAAAACTGTTTCAAGCGATGTGTCCAATGGAATTGTGCCGGAGGTGAAGGAACAGCCGGCGGCTCCGAAAATAGTTACCGCAGCTCCGGCCTTAAATGATGAGATCATAGAAATGAGCAGGATGGGTAAATTGATCTCCAAGCACATGGTTGATTCCCTTAGGACTTCAGCTCATGTTCAAAGTTTTGTAGAGGTAGATGTGACCAATGTTGTTCGATGGAGAGAGAAAGTGAAAGATGAATTTCTTAAAAAGGAAGGTGAAAAAATAACGTTTACGCCAATTTTTATGGAGGCAATTGCAAAATCAATTCGCGATTACCCGATGATGAATATTTCAGTTGATGGAGATCGTGTTTTAAAACACAAGGATATCAACCTTGGAATGGCAGCTGCTCTGGAAGATGGTAATTTAATTGTGCCTGTTATAAAAAGAGCGGATCAATTGAATTTGGTAGGGATGACCAAAGCAGTCAATGACCTGGCAAAAAGATCAAGAGCTGGAAAATTAAATCCTGATGATGTGCAGGGAGGAACCTTTACAGTAACCAATGTAGGATCGTTTGGCAGTATTATGGGGACACCTATCATCAATCAGCCTCAGGTTGGGATTCTGGCTTTGGGAGCGATAAGAAAAATTCCGGCCGTTATTGAAACTGCAGAAGGAGATCTTATTGGAATTCGACATAAGATGATTCTTTCACATTCCTATGATCATCGTGTGGTAAATGGCGCATTAGGCAGTATGTTTGCAAAGCGAGTGGGAGAATATCTTGAAGCCTGGGACATCAATACCAGCTTTTAAACAAAATACTAATATCTAGAATTGCTAAAGAATGAATATTAAACTTGAAAAACCAATCGTTTTCTTTGATCTGGAAACAACTGGAATACAGATTGCGACTGACAGGATTGTTGAAATTTCAGTATTAAAAGTATATCCAAATGGAAATAAAGAAAGCTGGACCAAATTGGTGAATCCGGAAATTGAAATCCCCAAGGAAGCCTCTGATATTCATGGAATTACAAATGAGAGGGTTGTAACGGAACCAAAGTTTTCTGAATTGGCGGAGGAGCTCAGTATTCTAATAGATGGATGCGACCTTGCTGGTTTTAATTCAAATAGATTCGATATTCCATTATTGGCGGAGGAGATGTTGAGGGCCAAGGTTAATTTTGATATGGAAAATAGAAAAGCCATTGATGTTCAGGTCATTTTCCATAAAAAAGAACAGCGAAATCTGAGTGCGGGCTATGAGTTTTACTGTGGTAAATCACTTGAGAATGCCCATTCGGCGGAAGCCGATACAATGGCCACTTTTGAGATATTGGAGGCGCAGATTGCCAAGTATGATGATGTAGAGGATACGGTCGATTTTTTAAGCGATTTTTCTTCACATCAAAAAAGAGCAGATTTTGCCGGGTTTATATTATTGGATGCAGATCAAACTGAAATATTTTCTTTTGGGAAGTATAAAGGGAGAAAAGTTGTCGATGTTTTCAGAGAGAATCCAGGCTATTATAACTGGATGCAAAATGCAGACTTCCCCTTGTATACAAAAAGGATTCTGACGAAAATAAAGGAGTCAATGACCGCTAAAAAAGCCATAAGCACACTGGAAGACCTTCAGAATAAATTTAACAATAAAATTTAAAACATGTATGTAGATTTTGATACTTTGAAGGATAGTTCACGAATATGGGTATACCAGTCAAGCCGTGAATTCACGGAAGAGGAAGTAGTACAAATGTCTTCAACCTTGACTGAATTCGTCAATGAATGGACGCGTCATGGTGATGATCTGAAAGCATCCTTTTCTATCAAATATAAACACTTTGTAATATTGGCCGTTGATGAATCTTTTAACCAGGTATCAGGTTGTTCTATCGATGCTTCAACGCATGTTTTTAAAAATTTTGAAAAGGAGTTTAATCTGGAATTATTAAATAAATTAAATACAGCCTTTAAAGACGGCGATCATATCAATGTTGTTTCGTTGGCGGATTTTCAAAAATATGTGAAATCTGAAAAAATTCATGCTGACACCTTGGTTTTTAATAATATGGTTGAAAATAAAGGCGACTTAAAACTTTCTTGGGAAGTTCCTGCAAATAAGAGCTGGCATAGCCGTTATTTTAACTAACTTTTTTTAATTTGCATTGCGAAAATCAAGGCATGTACATTTTGCTTGTTTTTTGAATTGAATGAGCCAAACCATTTTTTTTCATCACCTTAAAATAGTCTCCATGAATAAGATTGTAGCCTTAATGATGCTGCTATTGACCTTACAGGTTCAAGCTCAAAAAAATCCTTTAGTTACCAAAGATAGTGTTGCACAAGCCCAATGGGTGGATAGCATTATGAAAACAATGAATACCGAGGAGAAGATCGGACAACTTTTTATGGTGGCTGCCTATTCGAACAAAGATGCTGATCATGAGAATTTTATTAAAAACCTGGTCAAGGAGCACCATATTGGAGCACTTATCTTTTTCCAGGATCGGGCCATAAAGCAGGCAGAGTTAACCAATGAATATCAGTCACTGGCGAGAATTCCCTTGTTAATTGGTATTGATGGTGAATGGGGTTTGCGAATGCGATTGAAAAAAACAGTGGCCTTTCCCTATAATATGGCTTTAGGTGCGATTCGAGATAATCAACTCCTGGAAGAGATGGGAAAGCAGATGGGAACACATATGAAAAGAGAAGGAGTTCATATAAATTTTGCCCCTGTTGTGGATGTAAATACGAATCCTTTAAATCCGGTGATTGGAAATCGTTCCTTTGGAGAAGACACCAAAAACGTGACAGCTAAAGCAATTGCCTTTACAAAAGGTATTCAAAGCGAGAGTATCATGGCCTGCGCAAAACATTTCCCTGGTCATGGTGACACAGCTCAAGATTCTCACAAGACGTTACCCTCTGTAAACCACGATATGGAAAGGTTGAATTCCGTAGAGTTGTATCCCTACAGAGCTATTTTTAAAGAAGGTATTGGTTCCGCAATGATCGGGCATTTGAGTGTTCCTGCTTTGGAACCAAATGTAAATTTACCATCTTCCTTGTCGCCAAATATTATCACAGGATTATTAAAGCGAGAAATGGGTTTTCAGGGTTTGATTGTGACAGATGCATTAAACATGAAAGGCTCGGCAGATTTCACTTCTTCTGAGGAAATCAATCTGCAAGCCATCATTGCTGGGAATGACTTATTGGATGTGCCTCTCAAAGTGGTTAAATCCATAGAATTGTTTAAAAAAGCAATCAAAGAAGGCAGGCTGACAGAAGCGCGATTGAATGAAGCGGTGACCAAAGTGTTAATGACCAAATACTGGGTAGGTTTACACCAGTATCAACCCATTAAAATTGATCATCTGTTAGAGGATTTGCATACGGTTGAAGATGACTTGCTGAACCGAAAACTGGTGGAAAATTCCGTCACTTTAGTGCAGAATAAAAATGATGTTTTACCGATTAAAAACCTTGGGAAAAATAAGGTGGCTTATGTGAAATTTGGTACTCATAATAACCATTCATTTATACAAAGACTCAATGATTATACCCAGGTAGATGTAGTCTCTGGAAGTACGATCGCTGAAATTTCCAAAAAATTACAGGGTTATGAAACTGTCATTATTGGATTTCATACAAGCTATGGAGCCTACGCCAATTACAAAATAGATGATAATCAATTACTGATCTTGGAGGAGATAGCAAAGAGTCACAAGGTGATTCTTGATATTTTTGCCAGCCCGTATAGTTTACTCAAGATCAAATCCTATGATAATATTGAAGGAATCATCGTTTCCTATCAGAATACGGCCCTGGCCCAGGATATTTCGGCCCAGATGATCTTTGGAGCTCTGGATATGAAGGGAGCGCTTCCTGTTAATATTAAAGATGACTTCAAAGTAGGATTTGGTTTACACCTGGAAGGAGTGAATAGATTGGGATATTCCATACCTGAGGATGTGGGTTTGGATCGTGGAAAACTGGCGCGAATTGACTCAGTGGCCAAGTTGGTGATAGACTCATCGATGGCACCGGGTATGCAAGTATTAGTGGCCAGAAAAGGAAAGGTTGTTTATCGAAAAAGTTATGGGTATTATACCTATGACGAAAAAAAAAAAGTAGACAACAAAAGTATTTATGACCTGGCTTCTGTGACAAAAATTTTAGGAGGTCTGCCGATGATTATTAAGGCGGAAGAAGCAGGGAAATTTGATTTAGATTCTCAGTTGGGTGATATAATGCCTGTGTTAAAGGAAAGTAATAAAGATACTGTCACTGTCAGGGAGGCATTGGCGCATTATGCTAAATTAAAACCTTATATCCCTTATTACGTCACCATGGTCGAGGGAAAAGACAATACTCCTAAAAAAGAATATTTCAGTCAGAAGACCTCGAGTAAATACAGTATTAAAGTGGCTGAGGATTTG